>NZ_PNOR01000024.1 GCF_002869765.1 Deinococcus planocerae
GATATGGCAGTAGGAAGAGGTACGTGTCGTCGTCCACGTCGCTGGGGTAGCCTCGCCGGGTCACCCCCGCATTCTGCCCTGCCCAGACTCTTACCCGAAAGTTCAACCGTGTTCTTGGCAGCCTCTACAGCGGGATCGCGGTCCACCCCGAGCTGGGCAAGGCCACTGCGGCTTACCCTAAGGGCGTCCTGCACCGCCTAGTGCAGTTGCTCGACGAACACGTACGCCCCTTTATCAGCGTTTACCACGACTTTGATGTGGTGGGACAGTTTTACGGAGAGTTCCTGAAGTATACTGGTGGCGACAAGAAAGCCCTGGGCATCGTCTTGACGCCGCGCCACATCTGCGAGCTATTCGCGCTGCTGGCCGATCTGACACCTGACAGTGTAGTGGCCGACACCTGCACTGGCACCAGCGCCTTCTTAATTTCCAGCATGGTAAATATGGTTGGCAAGGCGACTACCGACGACCAGGTGGGGAAAATTAAGAAGCACGGCCTGATCGGAGTGGAGCAGCCGCCGCAGATGTTCGCCCTTGCGGCTTCCAACATGATCCTGCGCGGTGACGGGAAGGCAAACCTTTACCAGGGGTCATGCTTCGATGAGGGTATCGTGGCCGCCGTCAAAGCGCACCAGCCCACAGTCGGGATGCTGAATCCGCCCTATAGCCAGGGCGATGCATCGCTCCATGAGTTGCGATTCATTCAACAATTGCTCGATGTCTTGGTGAAGGGTGGCCGCGCCTTCTGCATCGTCCCGATGTCCTGTGCCATCGCGCCCCACCCACTGAAGGCCGAGCTGATGACCCATCATACGCTGGAGGCCGTCATGTCCATGCCCACCGAACTCTTTTACCCCGTGGGTACCGTTACCTGCATCATGGTCTGGAAAGCGGGCACGCCGCACGCGACCACCAACCGCAAGACCTGGTTCGGCTACTGGAAGGACGACGGCTTCTCCAAGACCAAACACCGTGGCCGTATCGACCTCCATGGGCGATGGCAGGCAATCCGCGACCGCTGGGTGGAGATGTACCGTGAGGGCGAGGAGCACGCTGGCGAGAGCATCAAGGCTAAGGTGGGGCCGACGGACGAGTGGTGTGCTGAGGCGTATATGGAGACCGACTACAGCACGATCACGGAGGCCGATTTCGACGCTGTGTTGCGCGACTACGCGGTGTTCCATATGACTGGCGGCCAAGTGGCCGTGCCCGAGGATGAAGGGGCTGCCGAGTGAGGTTGGTGCCCCTCTCCGACCTCTTCCACGTCGTCTACGGCGTCAACCTTGAGCTGAACCGCATGACGCCCGACCCTGCTGGAGTCGCCTTCGTCGGTCGCTCGGATCGCAACAACGGCGTGACTGGCCGCGTTGCCGCCGTGCCAGGGATCGCCCCCCTGCCCGCCGGCACTCTCACCGTCGCCGGCGGCGGCTCGGTCATGGCCGCTTTCGTGCAGCCTGAGCCGTACTACTCGGGCCGAGACCTTTACTACCTGACGGCGAAGGTGCCCATGACCCTGCGCCAGAAGCTGTACTACTGCGCCTGCATCACTGCGAACCGTTACCGCTTCAGCTACGGCCGCCAGGCGAACAGGACTATTCGTACCCTGCGCTTGCCGGCGCTTGCGGCCCTGCCCGCCTGGCTCGATAGCGCCGGCGATCAGCCGTTGGAGAAGTTGGAAACGACTCTGGATACTCTAGAAAGCACGCTGGCCTAGGGGCGAGCCCTTACCCTGCTAGAACGTCGCTCTGGCTGATACAGTCCCCCCGTGCCCGGTCCCGAAGTCCTTCTCTACGGCCTCCCGCTCGCCTTTCTCGCCGGATTCATCGACGCCATCGCGGGGGGCGGCGGCACGATCACGCTGCCCACCCTCTTTTTCATGGGGCTCTCGCCCGCGCAGACGGTGGCGACGAACAAGCTGCTCGCCATCTTCGGCTCGGGGAGTGCGACGGTGCAGTACTGGCGCAAGGGGCACGTCGAGCGCGCGCTGGTCCTGCGGCTAATCCCGCTGGCCCTGATCGGGAGTGCGTTCGGCGCCTTCCTCGTGCGCTTCGTGGACCCGGACGCCTTCCGTACCCTCGTCGGCGTGGTGATCCTCGGCGTGGGGGCGCTCGTGCTGGCGAACAAGCGCTTCGGGCTGGAAGACCGTTACCCCGGGCTCACGGCCCGCACCCTCGCCCTCACGCTGCCCGGCGCGTTCGTGATCGGCGTGTATGACGGCTTTCTCGGCCCCGGCACAGGCACCTTCCTGATGTTCCTGTTCGCCTTGGCGGGCTTCAACCTCGTGCGGTCGAGCGGCAACGCGCGGACGATCAACTTCGCCACCAACCTCGGGGCCTTCCTCTTTTTCCTGATCGGGGGGCAGATGGTCTGGTGGATCGGCCTCCCGATGGGCGTGGCGAACGCCGCCGGGGCCTTCGTGGGCGCCCGCATGGCGATGCTGCGCGGCAGCGGCTTCGTCAAGGTGGTGTACGCGGGCATCGTGCTGCTCGTGGCGGCGCGGCTGCTCACCCAGTAGGGCCACCGACCCCCCTGCGGTCCCCACCGACGCGCCCCACGAGCAGGAGCCCCCGCGCGTGTTGGCGGGGGCTCTCCTGCTGACGGGGCTCAGTCGGTGATGAAGGTGTGCTCGCTGTCGTTCAGCGTGCGCCCGCCTCCCTGATCCCAGGTCATCGCGCTCGTGAAGAGGTCGTCACCCTTCTGGCTCGCCACGACCTGGAACTCGAAGGAGATGCGGTCGTCGGGGTCCATCCGGTCGACGTGGAAGCGGAAGCTGCGCTGGTCGGCGGCGGGCTGCGCGGTCACCGTCGACCCGCTGGCGGTGAACGTCCAGGTGGACGGGTCGCGCAGGTCGACGCGGCGGTCCGTGACGGTGCCGTCGCTGTTGCGCAGGCGCACGAGGATCGAGGTGCTGTTGATCAGGTTCGCCATCCGCGGCAGCGCGGCGTTGACGAACACGTTGGTGGCCGGGGCGACGCCCTCGTTCTCGTAGTACAGGTCGTACACGTACCGCGAGCCGACCGGGTAGGCGTCGGTGAGCGTGTCCTGGAGAAACTCGGTGTTCGAGAGCACGTTGTCCCACAGGTCGCGGCCCCACGCGGGCTGCCCCACGATGTCCACCGAGGCGCAGTCCTCCAGGAAGTTGCGGCCCCGGTCGAGCGTGTACGCCGCGCCCGGCTGGCCGTTGTCGGGGCCCTCGAACTGCTGGTACTCGCCCGGGTTGCCGCGGTAGAGCTGGTTGAGGTTCCAGCCGAACAGCCGCACGCAGTTCACGTTGCTATTGCCCACGACCTCGCCGCGCAGCGACAGCGTGAACGAGCGCGAGGTGCCGTTTTGCAACGTGCCGAGGTTGAGCCCCACCCGGCGGTCGCCCGAGTTCGCCTGGTCGAAGCGTTCGAGCGGGATGATGTTGCCCGCCGCGTCGCGCGCCACCGGGCCGCTGAAGCCGGGGCCGTAGGTGTCCTCGACCCGGGCGCTTTGCAGGAAGCCCTCCTGGCCGTACTCGTTCGGGAAGAGGCCCTTGAGGCGGGCGTACGCGGTGCGGATGCGCGGGTCGAGCTCGTTCACCGTCGAGCGGTCGAAGTTGAACACGTTGATCAGGAAGCTCGCCTGCTGGTTAGAGACGACCTCCTGGTCGAGGGCCGTCTTGGTGATGCGGGCGACCGGGCGCACGACGTTGATGTACTTGTAGCTGTCCACCTCGGCGGCGTTGCTCGCGCTCGCCTTGGCGCGGTTCTTGATGTCGTAGGGGTCCTCGTACTCGGCATTGAGGTCGGCGTTCGTCTCCGGGGGCGTGATGCCGAAGGCACCCTGGAGGTTCGTCACCGGGTCGGAGGTGCCGTCGCGGTCGTTGTCGTTCCAGGCGTAGCCGGGCTTGTGGCGCGGGTACACGTCGATGGCGATGCGCAGCTCGGCGCCCGCGGCGAGGTCGCCGATCTCGTTGAAGTCGATGGTGTGGGTGTTCAGGTCGTAGTCGGCGGCCACCGTGCCCGCGTTCGCCCCGCCCGCGTCCACCAGCCGCGCGCTGCCGAGCACGTAGCCCAGCTCGGCGGGCAGCTCGTCGCGCACGGTCACGCCGCGCGCCGCCGTGGTCGAGGTGTTGCGCACGCGGATGGTATAGGTGTACGTCTTGCCGACCGTGAAGTTGTCCTCGGTCGTCGCCGTGCGGGTGCCGGGGTCGAGGCGCGGGGGCAGGGTCACGTCGTCGGGGGCGTAGGGGTCGTGGGGCGGGGTGTTCGGGCTCGTGCGCTCGAAGCCCGTCCAGGTGACGATGTTCGGCCCCGTCTTCTCGATGGCGAGCGTGGCACCGCTGAAGGTCTTCGTGAAGTTGTAGCTCTTGAGCAGGAAGTCGTACGCCGTGTTGCCGTACTGCACCCGGTAGAAGTAGTCAGCCCGGACGCCCGCCGTGAGGGGCAGTTCCTGCGCGTTCGCGTCGAGGGCCGGGCGCAGGTACACCGACTGGCCGCCGCTGGCGTTCACGCTGCCCGAGCCGCCCATCGCGCTGCCGTTCGTGGTGAGGAAGAGCCGCGCGAGGTCCGACTCCTGCCCGGCGACGGGCACCAGGGTGTAGCGGACGTAGCCGGGGAACTGCTCGCCGCCGACCGGGAAGGGGCCGGTCTGGGGCTGCTTGGTGTAGGCGACGGTGGCGAACTGGTGGATGCGCTGGCCCGCGTTGAAGAAGTTGTTCTCGAACGCGCCCACGTTCCCGCCCACCCGCTGGCCGCTGGGGATCGGGGTGGTCGTCGTCGCGCCGAAGCTCGTGTCACCGCTGTAATACAGGTGACTCATGTTCGTGAAGAACATCTTGAACTCGGCGAGCGCGGCGCTCGTGGGCGAGTCGGACGTGTCGGTCGCGCTCACCACGAACTTCACGGGCGTGCCCTGGGCGGGCGCACTCGTCGCGTACACGGTGAAGCGCACGATCCCCTGCTCGTCGGAGAAGGCGGCGGAGGTCGTCGCGGCCTGGGCGCCGAGCCGCACGGGCCGGGCGGAGCGGTCCTGCTGCACGTGCCCAGCGATGATCGTCACGTCGTCGCTGTCCGCCGAGATGCTGACGCGCGCTCCGGGCACGGGGGCGCCGCCCGCGTCCCGCACGACCATCTCGACGAGCACGGGCTCCTCCGTCTGGGAGGCGAAGAGCAGCACGTTCTTGTTGGCGTTCGCCTCCCGCAGGCCGTCGAGGGCCGCCCCCTGGCCGTCGGTCACGGGCGTGTCGCCGCTCAGGGCGATGCTTCTCACCTGCTGCTGGGTCGCCTGGGCGGTGCGGTAGGTCAGCGTGACCGCCGCGTCCTTGTTCGCCGCGCAGTCGAGGGTCACGGACTGCGGCGTGTTGGCCGCCACCTCGTAGCCCTGCATCTGCCCCGCGCTGACGCTGTAGGCCCCCGGCGCGAAGGTGGTCGAGAGTTTTTGCCCGCTGACCGCCGTCCCCGAGAAGACGACCTTGCCCGCCGCGTCGCGCACGTTGACGGGGGCGGCGACCGTTCCCCCCACGGGGGCGACGTTCTGGAGGTTCACGGTGATGCTGGCGCAGCCCGGCGCGGGCGTGGTCGGGGCCGGGGGCTGGGTGCCCGGCGGCTGGGCGATGGGGCCCGGGGCGGTGGTCTCGGGGGTGGGCGTGGTGCTGCACGCCGCGAGGGTCAGGGCTCCGGTCAGGGCCAGACCGACGAATCTCAGTCCCTTCATCTGGGTACCTCTTGGCAGGCGGGGCACATCCTGACGGCACGGTGAGCCGCCACAAAAGCCAGACAAAGTGGCGCTTGCGTCCCACACGGGTTAGGATGCCGTGAACCGATGCCATGTCGGTTCACCGTTTGGCTCTAGATGTCGCAGTCGGGGCCTTTCAACGGGTAGCGGCGCTACGGTGGCCGGGAGCGTGACGTGCTCCTAGGCCACTGGCCGCTGTTTTGAACTCTTCGGTGATCGGCGGACAGAGGAAGCCTTCAAACTCCTTTGGCACATCTCACGCTCTGTCAGCGGGTCGACCGACCACACCTCCACTTCTTCGGAACGGGAAACTTCAGACGGGGGCGCCAGCAATTACCCAGGGGTAAATCTCATCTCCACCTCCCCCATTTTGTTAGGTTTGTTACACGATAAGCAGCCCCAGAGTTCTCATGGTGAGAAAGTTTAAGCGTCCGCGAAATCTCCGGTGACGTGAGCGTGCTGTCTGCCCATAACTGGCCTCCAGAACAAACAAAAGCGTCTCCCAGGCGCCCCGGCCCGTCTTGGGCTTTCTCACCCTCCCGCGTCTGCTTTCTTCGGGGAGGGTGCGTCGTCTCCCCGTGGGGCGAAAGTGAGTCGTGTCGGGGGCCGCAACCGTGCCCCACCCCCCCGTCCCCTGACCTGTCCGGCGCGAGAATTCCGGCATGACTTCCCCTTCAGGCAGCACGCAACAAGCCATCCTCGCGGGCGGGTGCTTCTGGTGCACCGAGGCCGTATTCAAGGACGTGCGCGGCGTCCTGCGCGTCGAGAGCGGGTACATCGGCGGGCACGTGCCCAACCCCGATTACCGCAGCGTGTGCGAGGGCACCACCGGACACGCGGAGGCCGTGCGCCTCACCTTCGACCCGGCGCAGGTCAGCTTCCGGGACCTCCTCACGCTCTTTTTCGCCACGCACGACCCCACCAGCCTCAACCGCCAGGGCGGTGACGTGGGCACCCAGTACCGCAGCGCCGTCTTTCCCGTGAGCCCGGAGCAGGAGCGCGAGACGCGCGAGGTGATCGCCGACCTCGGGGCTCAGGCCGTCTTCGACCGCCCCATCGTGACCACCATCGAGCCCGCGGGCGAGTTCTACATGGCGGAGGACTACCACCAGGACTTCTACGCCCGCAATCCGCGCCAGGGCTACTGCGTGGCCGTGATCGCCCCCAAGGTCGCCAAATTGCGCCGGGAGTACGGCGAGCGCCTGCGGATGTAGCGGCGGGACAAGAGAAAGGCGGGACTCCGTAAGCCGTCTCTTCCCACGGGGTCCCGCCCTCCTTCAGGTGTCCAGCCTCTCCTCCAGCCCCCGCCGGAACCGGGCGGCCAGGGGCGAGGCGAGGTACCGCTCCAGGGTCGCGCGGTCGGGCTTCCCGCCCAGCCACGCGTCGAACACCTCGGCGACGGTGGGGGCGTCCGCGGGGGCGGGGGCCTCGCGGCTCACCTCGTCTCCGCGGCCCACGTCGCCCGTCTCCAGCACGCGGGTGTAGAAGCCGGGGCGGCGGGCCCGCGCGAAGCGTTTCACGAAGCCCGCGTCCTCCATCCGGGCGCCGAGGGTGCCGCAGGGGATGCGCGGCGCCGTGGCCTCCAGCAGCCCGGCCCCGACCCGGAAGCGCTCACCGACCCGCACCCCCGCCGATTCGAGGCCGCCGACGAGCAGGTTCTCGCCGAAGAGGCCGGGGTCGAGGGGACGGCCCAGCGTCTCGGCCCAGTGGTCGTAGTCCTCGCGGGTGTAGATGTAGACGGCCTGGTCGGGGCCGCCGTGGTACCGGCGGTTCATCACCCGGTCGCCGTCGAGGCCCTGAGCGCTCACCTGGACGCGGCCCGGCACCGGGTGCTTGCGGATGCCCGTGACCACCGTGCGGTGGCCGACCTGGGCGGCGGTGGGCTGGCCGACGTTCACGCTGAGGACCTTCACGCGGGCCGCCCCGCCCGGAGGGTGCTGTGGCTCATGCCGCAGGCTAGCAGCCGGGGTGGGGGAGGGGGACCCCCGCCGAGTGTGCCCGCCTTCTCCCCCCGGGGGGCGGGGCGGGGGGTAGCCTGCGACCGTGCTCGCCCTCCTCCTTTCCCGCCCGCTCGCCTGGGTGCTGGTCCTCCTGACGCTGCTCGCGGGTCCGAGGTCGGAAGCGGGCCGGGCCGTCTTCCCGGCGGGCTTCGAGGTCGCGCGCGGCGCCCTGCCCCGGCCCGACCTCGCCCCGCTCGACGGGCTCGGCCTGAACGCCTGCCCGCCGCCCGACTCCCCCCTCGCCCGCCTGCTGCATCGCCGGACGCGGGGGCAGGGGGCCGCCCTGAGCTGCGGCAACCGGGTGGAGGGGCTGCTGCACTTCCCGAACGCCGAGCCCGCCTACAGTGCCCAGCCGCGCCGCCCGGAGGGGGCCTTCGGGCTGCTGGAGGACAGGGTGCGGGGAACGCGCCGCGAACTCCTGATCGCCAACATGCTCTGGGACGACGGCCCGGACGCGCCGGGGGCGGGCCTCGCGCGGGCCGTCGCCGACTTGCGCCGCGACCTCGCCGCGCACCCGGAGCGCCACCCGCAAGGGCTCACGGTCCGGATCATGCTCGGCAACTCCATCCGCCTCGGCGACCTCCTCGACCCGACCGCCAACGCCTACCACGCCGCGCGGCACCTGCTCGAAGCGGGGGTGCCCCTCAGCGGCGACACGCTGCCCGGCTGGCGGCTGGAACTCGCCAACTACACGTACGCCCTGCCCCACAGCCACGTCAAGCTGATCGTGCAAGACGGCGAGGCGGTGCTCACGGGGGGCTTCAACGTCAGTCTCTTCCACGTTCCGGCGCAGACCCCGGGCGGCCAGGGGCTCGCCGACCTCGGCCTGTGGGTGCGCGGCCCCGTCGCCCGGCACGCGGTCGCTACCTTCCGCGACGGCTGGCTCCTGAGCCGGGGGCTGACCTGCCACGCCCACCCCACCCCGGGGACGCTGCGCCGGGACTGCTCCTTCACGCGGCCCACCTCCCCGTGGCCGCTGGTCTGGACGCGCCCCGCTCCCGCCGCCGGGAGTGCCCGCGTGTATGGCCTGTACCGCCGCAGCGGCTACGCGGACGCCGACGACGCGGTGACCGCCCTGTTCGGCGCGGCGCGGACGAGCATCGACGTGATGCAGTCGCAGGTGAGCGGCACCCTGGGCTGCGTGGGGCGGCTCTCCGACCCCGGCGGGTGCCCGCCCGCCCTCCAGCTCCCGGTGTGGCGGGCCGCCGTCCGGGCCGTGCGCGAGCGCGGGGTGCGGCTGCGGCTCCTCCTCGACTACGACCCTCTCCTCCAGGCCGAGACGCTCGCCCTGCTGCGCGGCCTGCGGGCCGAACTCGCGCCCCTGGGCCTCGCCGACCACGTGCAGGCCCGCTGGTACGGCCCGGCGGGGGGAGTGCACACCAAGGCCGCCCTGATCGACGGGGAGCTGCTCACGGTGGGGAGCCAGAACCTCCACCACTCGGCCTTCGGGCCCCTGGGCCTGGGCGAGTACACCCTCGCCACGAACGACCCCGGGGCCAGAGGCGAGTTCGGGCGGATGTTCGCCTTCGAGTGGGCGCGTGCCCAGGCCATCCACGCGCCGTGGTGGCTCCCCGCCGACACGACGGGGAAGCCGCCCCGGGTGGAGCGGGGGAACCACCGGGAGTGAGGGGGCCCCGCCCCCCGCGTAACGCTGCCCCCCGTCCGCCGCGCGCCGCTGTGCTGCAATACGGGGGTGAGTCCCCAGGCCCGCCGCGACGCTTCCCCCTTCGACCCCGCCCTCGCCGCGGCGGGCCGCACGCCCACGCTGGTGGTGCTCGCCGGGCTCTTCATGCTGGCGACCACGCCCTTCCTCGGGCGGCTCCTGCAAGGCCAGACGGACAACCTCGCGCGCAACGTGCTCTACGCCGCCGCGACCGCCGTGCTGCTGGGGCAGGTGTGGCGCGGCAGCGTGTGGGCGTGGCGGCTGACCGTGGGCCTGAGCGTCCTCGCGGGCCTGCTCGTCTTCGTGGTGGGGATGCTCGCGGGCGTGAGCAACTGGCAGGGCTGGGTGGTGAGCCTCGCGGGGCTGGGCTTCCTGCTGCTGGGCACGTGCCTCGTCGGCGTCTCCAGCATCCGCGCCTTCCTCGACTCGCGCTGGTCACGCCGGGGGGGCCGCGCGTGACCGCCCCGCGGCGCTTCACCGTGCAGGGCACCAACAACGCCTTCACCTGCGTCCACTGCGGGGCGGAGGTCCGGCCCCTGGAGAACGGCTCGGTGCGCAACCACTGCCCGGTGTGCCTGTATTCGCTGCACGTGGACGTGCGGCCCGGCGACCGGGCGAACGGCTGCCGGGGGCCGATGCGGCCCGTCGGGGTGGAGCACAGCGGCAAGAAGGGCTGGGTGATCCTCTACCGCTGCGAGACGTGCGGCGGGGAGGGCCGGAACCGGGCGGCCCTCGACGACCCCCGGCAGCCCGACGACTGGAACGCGCTGATCAATCTCAGCGGGCGGCAGAGCTGACTTGGCAGGGCTGACCCGGCGGGGCCGGGCCCGGCCCCTCAGCTTTTGCAGCGCACGTCCTTGCCGAAGTACTTCTGGCTCAGCGCCGCGTAGGCGCCGCCCTGCATGACGCGGCCCAGGCCCGCGTTCAGGGCGAGGCGGGTGGAGTCGTTGTCCTCGCGCAGCATGATCCCGGTGGGCACGCTCCACAGCTCCGGGCCGAGGTGGATGTTCGCCTTGGGGAAGGTCTTTTTCAGGCCGGGCTCCATGACGCTGTAGACGAAGGTGGCGTCCACCGCACGCGAGAGCACGGCGAACATCAGGTCGTTCGAGGTGGCGTAGACGTTCACGCGCTTCTCGAAGGGGAGTTTTTGCGCGTACGCCTGCATGATCGACCCGGCGCTCACGCCGATGGTCTTGCCCACGAGGTCGGTGTGTCTGTTCAGCCGGGGGTCGAGCGACAGCAGCGACACGCCCGCGCAGGCGGTCGGCGCTGTGAAGTCCGTCCTGTTCTCGCGGGTGCGGGTGATGCCCAGGGCGCTGATCGCCACGTCGGCCCGGTCCTCCTGGAGGCGGGTCAGCAGCCCGTCGATGGGCACGGTCTCGAAGCTCACGCGCACGCCGAGGTCGGCGGCGAGCAGCCGCACGAGGTCGACCTCGAACCCCGCATACTGCCCGGCGTTGTCGAGGGTAAAGGAGGGAATGTCGCCCGGCGTCGCCACCCGCAGCACGCCCGCCGCCCGAATCTCGGGGAGCGTGCGCGCCCCGGCGTGCGGGGAGGCGAGGAGGGCGAGCAGGGCGACGGTCAGGGCCAGGGGAGAGCGGCGGGTCGGCATGGGCGGGGTCCTTTCGGGGAGGAGGCGTGCGGGGAAACGTTCACGGCAGCTTAAGAGAAGGGTTCTGTCAGACCCATGACACCCACGTTGTTAAAGGGAGGCGCCCTCCGGCCCCCGTCGCCCGGCAGGATGGGGGAGGCGGGGTCGCCGGGACAGGTTGCTATGCTGCCGGGCATGGTGCTCTGGCTGGTCGTGCTGTTCACCCTCCTGAGCGCGAGCCTGATCCTCGCGCTGACCCTCGGTCCGCTCAAGGCGGCGGCGAACGTCCGGGTGATCCGGCTCTTCGCGGCGGTGCAGTACGCGGCGGCCCTCCTGCTGGCGGGCGCCCGCCTGACGGGGCAGGCGTGACGGCCCCGGACGCGGCGGTGCGCACCCTCGACCTGCACTTCCAGGGGGTGCCCGGCGTGATCGCCGCCTCGGTCTTTGAGACCGGGGACGGCCTCGCCGTCGTGGACGTGGGGCCGGGAAGCACCCTGCCGGAGCTGGAATCGGGCCTCGCCTCCCTGGGCGCCTCCCTCGCGGACGTGCGGCACGTCTTTCTGACCCACATCCACCTCGACCACGCCGGGGCGACAGGGACGATTCTGGACCGGGTGCCCGGCGCGCGGGCCTACGTCCACGAGCGCGGGGCGGCGCACCTCTCCCGACCGGGGCGGCTGCTCGCCAGCGCGGCCCAGATCTACGGGGGCGAGATGGACCGCCTGTGGGGCGAGATGCGGCCCGTGGAGCCCGGGCGCCTGACCGTCCTCGCGGGCGGCGAGACGCTGCGGGTCGGGAGGCTGGAGGTGCGCCCGCTGTATACACCGGGCCACGCCGTCCACCACCTCGCCTACCACGCCGGGGACGACCTCTTCGTGGGGGACGTGGGCGGCATCCGGCTCTCGGAGCGGCAGACCCCGCGCGCCCCCACCCCACCGCCCGACATCGACCTTCCGGCGTGGCGGGAAAGCGTCGCCGCCCTGCGGGGGCTGGGCGCCCGCACCCTGCACCTCGCCCACTTCGGCGCGTCCCCCGACTCGGCGGATCACTGGGACGGCCTGCTCGCCTCCCTGGACGTGGACGCCGCCCGGGTCCGCGAGGGGCTGGAGCGCGGCCAGGACGCGGAGGAACTCACCGGGGCCTTCACCCGCGCCCTGCTGGACGAGCTGCGGGGGCAAGACCCCGAGCTGCCGGGGCGCTACGAGTTCGCCTGCCCCCCCTGGATGAGCGTGCAGGGGCTGGTGCGCTACTGGACTCGGGCGGCGGCGCGGGGCCGGGCCACGGGAGACGGGGGCTGATGCGCGTCCTCGTCGTGGGCGGGGGGGGCCGCGAGCACGCCATCGTGGACGCCTGCGCCCGGGCGGGGCACGAGGTCCTGTGCACCCCCGGCAATCCCGGGATCAAGCGGCAGGCCCGCGTCCTCGCCAGCCCCGGCGACCCGGCCTCTCTCGCCGACCTCGCCGCGCGCGAGGGGGCGGAGGTCGTGATCGTGGGGCCCGAGGCGGAGCTCGCCGCCGGGCTGGTAGACGCCTGCCGCGAGCGCGGCGTGCCCGCCTTCGGCCCCACCCGCGCCGCCGCCCGGCTGGAGGGAGACAAGGCGTGGAGCAAGGCCTTCATGCTCCGGCACGGCATTCCGACCGCCGCCCACCGCAGCTTCGGGGAGGTGGGGGAGGCGCTGGCGTACGCCGCCCGGCACCCCCTGCCCCTGGTGGTCAAGGACGCGGGGCTGCGCGCCGGGAAGGGCGTCACCATCGCCCGCACCCGCGGGGAGGCGCGGGCGGCCCTGCGCGACATCTTCTCCCAGGAGGACGCGCAGGCCGTGCTGGAGGAATTCATGACCGGGCAGGAGGTCACGGTCCTCGCGCTCACCGACGGAGAGCGGTACGCGCTGACCCCGCCGAGCCAGGATCACAAGACGATCTTTGAAGGCGACGTGGGCCCGATGACGGGCGGCATGGGGGTGATCTGCCCCTTCCCGCTCGCCGGGGACGACCTCGCCCGCATCCGCGCCGAGATCGTCGAGCCCGCGTTGGCCGGGATGTGCGCGGAGGGCCACCCCTTCACGGGCGTGCTGTACGCGGGCCTGATGCTGACCCCGGGCGGCCCCAAGGTGGTCGAATTCAACGCCCGCTTCGGCGACCCCGAGGCCGAGGCGGTGCTGCCGCTGCTGGACAGCGACCTCGCCCGGCACGCCCTCGACGCGGCGCGCGGGCACCTCGACCCGGGGACCGTCCGCTTCCGGGGGGGGGCGAGCGCCGTCGTCGTCCTCGCCGCGCCCGGCTACCCCGGCGAGCCGAAGCGGGGCCTCCCCCTCGGGCTGCCCGAGCCCGGCCCCGGCGAGATGATCTACCACGCCGGAACCGCCGAACAGGGGGGACGGCTCGTGAGCGGCGGGGGCCGGGTGCTTGCGGTGACGGCCACGGCGCCTGCGCTGAACGCCGCGCTGGGCCGCGCCTACGCCCTTGCGGAGCGGGTGGACTTTCCCGGGGCGCAGTTCCGGCGCGACCTCGGCGCCCGCATCGGGGCCTGGCCCGAGCCCCACCCCGTTTGACCCCTGCCCACCTCACGCGCTAGCATCCGCCTGCCCCGGACGCCGGGGTGAGGGCCGGAGTGGCGGAATCGGTAGACGCACTCGACTCAAAATCGAGCGGGAAACCGTAAGGGTTCGAGTCCCTTCTTCGGCACCAGCACAGCGGCACTGGCCCCTGCCCCGGCAGGGGTTTTTGCTTGCGCGGAGGCTACCTGCTAGAGTCGCTTCAGCAACGGCTGGCCGGAGGTCCCGAGGGACCGATCTCCCAGCCCTTCCCCGAGGTAACCCATGATCCTGACCCTCTTCATCATCCTCTTCGCCCTCGTGTGCGTGGGGCTCGTGTTCTTCGTGCTCCTTCAGGTGCCCAAGCAGGCGGGTCTCTCGGCCAGCATGGCCTCCGGCGGCTCGCTGCTCGGCGGGCGCGGGGTCGAGGGCGGCCTGATCCGCACCACCAGCGTGCTCGGCGGGTTGTTCATGCTGCTCGCCCTCCTGATCGGCGTCGTCTCGCGCTGAACGCCTCCCGAGGGGCCGCCGTTCCCAGTCCTGGGGCGGCGGTTTGCCGTTGGGTGGCCGTGGACCTTCCGCTCGGGATTGCAACTTGTTTCGCTGATAAATAAGTAACAATCTTCACCCGAACGTAAGGGTTCCTCTTGACCTCTTTGGAGTCGGTTCATATATTGGCGGCGCTGGAATCCATCTCATCTGTGTCCATCGTCGCCCGGCGTTTGCCGGGGAGGCGCCCGTATCCTGATCCCCAGTCCCGAGCCTCAGGAGGCTTCCTATGAAGAGAGCAATGTTCGTTGCCCTGGCGATGACCCTCGGGTCGGCTGTCGCGGCCCCCTTCGTGTACCCGGCAGCGTGGACGGCGGAGCAGAACACCGCGAACAAGCGCGGCGGCGAGTTCCGCAACTACACCATCTCGGACTTCAAGAGCATCAACCCCTTCACCGACGCCGAGGCGGTCAGCATCCCCGGCACGCTGGAGGCGGGTGCGGGGCTGTTCATCCAGGACCCCCGCAACGACGAGCTGATTCCCTACATGGCCGAGGGCGCCCCGGTGGTCAGCAACGGCGGTCGGCGCTTCGTGGTCAAGATTCGTCCCGGGATGAAGTTCAGCGACGGTCAGGCGATCACCGCCGACGACTGGATCACCACCTACCGCATCCACACCGACGACAAGGTGGGCAGCAACTCCTACGACAACTTCTTCCTGAGCAAGAAACCCATCACCGTTCGGAAGATCGACAACTCCACCCTCCAGTTCGACTTCCCGCAGCCCAGTGCCAAGGCCCTCGTCCTGATGAGTTACACGCCCTGGCCCGACCACATCTTCGGGGCGGCCTACCGCTCGGGCGGCGCGGAAGCGGTCAAGCGGCTGTGGACGCTCGGCACGCCTGCCAACCAGATCGTCTCGCCGGGCATGTGGACCCTGGAGAGCTACCAGGCGGGCGAGCGCACGGTTCTGAAGAAGAACCCCTACTGGGGCGAGTGGAACAAGGACAGCCGCGGCCAGGCGCTGCCGTACCTCGACCGCTACTCGTACCGGGTGACCACGGACCTCAACGCCGCGCTCGCCGCGTACCTGGCCGGGCAGATCGATACCTTCGCCCCGCGCAACGCCGACGACCTCGCGCAGATCAAGCGGGCCATCGACGGGGGCAACCTCAAGGCGACCTTGCTGCCCAACGTGAGCCCGCAGGCCCAGAGCCAGTGGATCACCTTCAACTGGAACAAGGCGTCCGATCCCGACAAGCAGCGCCTCTTCCGTGACGTGCGCTTCCGGCGCGCGATGAGCCACATCGCCAACCGTCAGGCGATGGTGCAGCTCGCGCTGGGCGGCCTGGGCAGCGAGAACTACTACTCGGTCTACCCGATCTTCAAGAATTACATCAGCGACGCCGCGCCCAAGTACCGCTACGACCTCGCGCAGGCGACCCGGCTGCTCTCGCAGATCGGGTACACCCGCAAGAACGCCCAGGGCTACCTCGTCAACAACGCGGGCAAGGTGCTGGAGTTCAATCTCTCGACGAACGCGGGCAACACCGTGCGCGAGCAGCTCGGGCGCATCTTCGCGGACGAGGCGAAGAAGGTCGGCGTCAAGGTGAACTTCACGCCCATCGACTTCAACAACCTCGTGGGGCAGCTCACCGCCAAGGGCGAGAATCGGCCCTTCGACGCGATCTTGCTCGGTCTCTCGGGCGGCGACAACATCTGGCCCTTCGGTCAGAACACGGTCCCCTGCGGCGGCAACCTGCACTCGTACAACAATCCCACCAACGGCGCCTGCCTGACCCCGCAGGAGTCTTTGATGACCAAGCTGTACTACCAGGGCGACGCCACCCTTAACGTGGCCCAGCGCCGCAACATCGGGGCGCAGCTTCTGAAGGCCGAGGCCGAGCTTCAGCCGGTGATCTACCTCGTGGGCGGGAACTTCCACGTGACCTTCAACGAGCGCCTGGGCGGCGAGCACCCGCGCGAGCTGATGGACGCCTACTACGGCGCGCGCAACATCGCCCTGACGTTCATCAAGTAATCAGGCCGCCACCACGGCCCCCGGGGGTGGCTCGCGCGAGCGGGCTGCCCCTACTGCGTGACCCCCCACGGCATCAACAGGAGCCCCGATGATTCCATTCCTCCTGCGGCGGGCCCTTCAGGCGATCCCGACCCTGCTGCTCGCCAGCGTCCTGATCTTTTTCGTGATCTCGCTCGCCCCCGGCGACTTTCTGACCCCCGCCAAGCTCAACCCCAACATCAGCCCCGAGCAGATCGCCAACCTCGAGCGCAGCTTCGGCCTCGACCGGCCCGTCTGGCAGCAGTATTTCCTGTGGCTGGGCAACATGCTGCGCGGGGACTTCGGGCTGTCTTTCCAGTACCAGCAGCCTGTGCTGGGCGTGATCTGGCCGCGCATCGTGAACTCGCTGTGGCTGGTGCTGCTGATCACGGTGATCTTTTACGCGGTGTCCATCCCGCTCGGGGTATTCGGGGCGGTGCGCCAGAACTCGCTCGGCGACAAGAGCGTCAACGTCGTGCTGTACTTCCTGCTGGGCTTTCCCTCGTTTTTCATCGCGCTGATCGTCTTGTACTTCATCGTGCAGGCGCGCTTCGCCACGGGGTGGGACATCCCCATCGGCGGGATGCGCAGCGAGAACCACGCCGAGCTGAGCCCCCTCGCGCAGGCGCTCGACATCGCGCGGCACCTGATCATCCCCGCGCTGATCCTGGCGATCACGGACGCGGCGGGCCTGACGCGCGTGATCCGCGGCCAGATGCTGGAGGTTATGCGCTCGGACTACATCCGCACCGCGCGGGCCAAGGGAGTCAGCGAGAGAACGGCGATCTGGAAGCACACCTTCCGCAACGCGATCTTGCCCATCGTGGCGGGGATCGGCGGCACGCTGCCGGGGCTGATCGGCGGGGCGGGCTTCATCGAGGTGGTGTTCGCCTACCCCGGAATCACGCCGATGCTCCTGAACGCGATCAATACCCAGGACCTCTACCTCATCGCGGGGTTCACCATGATCACGACCGTCTTGCTCATCATCGGCAACGCGATCAGCGACATCCTCCTCGCGGTGGTCGACCCGCGCGTGTCGGTCTCGTAAGGAAGGCTTGCCGTGACCACGACCGCTCCCCAGCCCCGGCAAGCCCGCGCCCGCCGCCCCCAGTCGCAGTCGCAGTTCTCGGTCGCGTGGGGCCAATTCCGCAAGAACCGCCTCGCGCGCATCGGCGGCACTTTCCTGCTGCTGCTCTACGCCCTGGCGATCTTCGCGCCCTTCGTGGCGCCCGACGGCCTGTCGAACTACTCGACCACGAACATCACCCGCTTCCACCCGCCGACGCCGGTCCACGTCCGCGACCCGCAGGGCGGGGGCCTGACCCGGCCCTACGTGTACCAGTACGCCCAGCAGCTCAACCTCGACACCTTCGTGAACGAGTTCAAGCCCACCCAGACCCGCTGCCCGATCTACTTCGGGGTGCGGGGCGACGCGTACCGCCTGCTGGGGCTGATCCCGGGCAACCTGCACCTCTTCGGCACGGGCAACCCCGACTGCAAGGTCTACCTCTTCGGCGGCGAGGCGCTGGGGCGCGACCTCTTCACCCGCACGATGTACGCCTCGCAGATTTCGCTGACCATCGGCGTGGGGGCGGTGCTCCTGAGCACGGTCATCGGCCTCTTTATGGGGGCGATGGCGGCCTATTTCGGCGGGATCGCGGACACGCTGATCATGCGCCTCGTCGAGGTGCTCGCGTCCATCCCGGGGCTCTTTCTCCTGATCCTGCTGCGGTCGGTCTTTCCGCAGAACATCAACCCGATCTTCGCCCTGTACATGATCCTGGGGCTGCTCGCCTTCATCTCGTGGGGGGGGCTGGCGCGGGTGGTGCGCGGCCAACTGCTGAGCGTGCGCGAGCAGGATTTTGTGTCGGCGGCGCGGGCGCTGGGGGCCGGGAACGGGCGCATCATGTGGCGGCACATGCTCCCCACCATGACGACGTACGTGATCGTGCTGCTCAGCCTCGGCATCCCCGGCGCGATCCTGACGGAATCGGGCCTGAGCTTTCTGGGGATCGGGGCGGTCGAGCCCTACGTGTCGTGGGGCAGCCTGCTCAGCCAGGCGCAGGAGGGGGGTTTTGCCTCCATCACCCAGCGGCCCTGGGTCCTCATCCCGGGATTCTTCATCGTGCTGACGGTGATGTGCTTCCAGCTCCTGGGCGACGGGCTGCGCGACGCCTTCGATCCGCGCAAGCGGCAATGAGGAGGGAACGCGAAGATTCGGGCGCGGGCCACACGCAGGGCCCACCGGGACTGTATGATCCCCCCATGTTTGCAAGCCCGTGCTCCACGGAGGCCAGATGACCCTGCCCACGACGGTCCAGACGATGACTGCGCCGAGCGAGACCCTGCTGGCGGTCAACAACCTGAAGACGTACTTCTACACCGACGACGGCGTGGTGAAAAGCGTGGACGGGGTGACCTTCCACATCAAGAAGGGCGAGACCCTGGCGGTCGTGGGCGAGTCGGGCTCGGGCAAGAGCGTGACCAGCCTCTCGATCATGCGTCTGATCGCCTCCCCGCCCGGCAAGATCGCGGACGGTGAGATCTTGTTCGTCGGCAAGGACGGCGCGCGAAAGGACCTCGTGCGGCTGCCGGAGGCCGAGATGCGCCGGATTCGCGGCAACGACATCTCGATGATCTTTCAAGAACCCATGACCAGCCTCAACCCGGTCTACACGGTGGGGGACCAGATCGCCGAGGCCGTGATGCTCCACCAGGGCAAGAACAAGCGCGACGCGATGGGCGTGGCGACCGACATGCTGCGCTTCGTCGGCATCCCGGCGCCCGAGAAGCGCGTGAACGAGTACCCCCACCAGATGTCGGGCGGGATGCGTCAGCGCGTGATGATCGCGATGGCGCTCTCGTGCAAGCCCGCCCTCCTGATCGCCGACGAGCCGACCACCGCGCTCGACGTGACGATTCAGGCGCAGATTCTGGACCTGATGCGCACCCTCCAGAAGGAGGTGGGCATGAGCATCCTCTTCATCACCCACAACCTCGGGGTGGTGGCGGAGATGGCCGACCGGGTGGTCGTGATGTACGGCGGGCGCGTGGTGGAGGAGGGGGACGTGGTGGAGATCTTCAAGGCGCCGCGCCACCCCTACACGATGGGGCTGCTCAACTCGGTGCCGCGTCCCCAGGACCGCGAGCCGGGCCAGCCCAAGGCGCGGCTGGAGGCGATTCCCGGCAACGTGCCCAACCCACTGAACCTGCCGCCCGGCTGTCCCTTCGAGCCCCGGTGCAAGTTCGCCGTCCCCGAGTGCAGCGAGGCGGTGCCGCCGCTGTACGACACGGGCGGCGGCCACACGGCGCGCTGCATCCGCTGGCACGAGTTCGAGCAGGCCCAGCAGGGGGTGGGCGCATGACGACCGTGGTGAACCTCAGCACCGTGGGGCGCCCCGTGCCCGCGACCGGCGAGACGCTGCTCGACGTGCGCAGCCTGGAGAAATACTTCCCGATTCGCGGCGGGCTGCTCTCGCGGGTCGTGGCGAACGTGAAGGCCGTCAACGACGTGTCCTTCCAGCTTGGCCGCGGCGAGGTCGTCGGCCTGGTGGGCGAGTCGGGCTCGGGCAAGACCACCGCGGGCCGCGCGATCCTGCGGCTGATTGAGCCGACGGGCGGGCAGGTGATCTTCAACGGCACCGACATCACCAAGCTCGGTAAGGGCGAGCTGCGCGACTACCGCCGCGAGATGCAGATCATCTTCCAGGACCCCTTCGCCTCGCTCAACCCGCGCATGACGGTTTCGGACATCATCGGTGAGGCGATGCAGATCCACAACCTGCACCCGGGCCGCGAGCGGGTGGACCGCATCGCCGAACTCCTCCAGAAGGTGGGGCTGCGGCCCGAGCACATGCGGCGGTATCCGCACGAGTTCTCCGGCGGGCAGCGGCAGCGCATCGGCATCGCCCGCGCGCTGGCGGTCAATCCGTCCTTCATCGTGGCGGACGAGCCGGTGTCGGCGCTCGACGTGTCGATCCAGGCGCAGGTCGTCAACCTCCTTCAGGACCTTCAGGAGGAGCTGGGCCTGACGGTGCTGTTCATCGCGCACGACCTCGCGGTGGTGGAGTACATCTGCGACCGGATCATCGTGATGTACCTGGGCCGGGTGATGGAGATCGCCCCCAGCCGCGAACTCAACCGCAACCCCAAGCACCCCTACACCGAGGCGCTGCTCTCGGCGGCCCCGGTGCCTGACCCCACCGTCAAGCGCCAGCGGATCATCCTGGAGGGGGACATCCCCAGCCCGATCAACCCGCCCAGTGGTTGCGTCTTCCGCACCCGCTGCCGTTACGCGGTGGACGAGTGCTCCAAGGTCGTGCCCGAGCTGCGCGAGGTCGCGCCCAGTCACTTCAAAGCCTGCATCCGCGACGACATTCTGTAAGCTCTGCGCCCTCGGCGGTCAGCCCCCCTCGCCCTGTGCGGGGGCTTTTCATTTCCGCGGTCGCTGGCCCCCTGTCCAAGCTGTCGCGTTTCTGACGAAACCTCTCACACGTCACAATTCAGCCCGCGGCAGGATGCGGCCATGCAACGCACCCTCATGGCGGCGGCTCTCCTGCTCGGCACGGCCTCGGCGGCGGACCTGCGCATCTACCCCAGCTTCACGGAAGTCCGCGAGCCCGTCCGCGCGACCGGCAACACGCTCTCCGTCATCCTGCCCGAGGCGGCCTATGCGGGCCTGATCCCCGGCACCCTCGACCTCGACGGCCTGACCTTCACCAGCGCGGTGCAGCGGCAGGAGGCGAACTGGCTCGCTTCTCTGGAGGGCAAGACCGTGTTCCTGCGGCGGGACGACGGGACGCAGGAGAGCGTGACCCTGATCCGCGCCCGTGACCTGCTGATCCGTGACGGCCAGGGCCGCTACCGCACCGCGCGCTACGAGGACCTGGCCTTCGACGTGGCCCCGCCGCCCAACCCCCTCTCGCCCTCGCAGACGCTGACCTTCACGCTGCCGCAGCCCGGGACAGGCGCGTTGTCTTACCTCACCCGCGCGGTCACGTGGTCGCCGCGCTACACGCTGAAGGCGAGCACGACGGGCGCGCAGCTCTCGGCCCTCGCCGACATCCGCAACGCCACCGACCTCGCCTACGACGTGCGGGGAACCGAGCTGTACGCGGGCGACGTGAATATTCAGGGGGGACCGCCCGCGCCGTTCGCTGTGGAGACTCGGGCAACGGCGGCGGATGCTGCGGCTGGCGTCGTCGCTCCCGCCCCCAAGATCAACACCCTCGGCGAACTGCGCGGCCTGTACCGCTACGCCCTCTCCTCGCCCTTCACTCTCCCCGCCAACTCGGTCGTCACCCTGCCCTTCCTGACGCCGAAGCTCACGGCGTTCGAGCGGTACGCGGGCCTGAACACCTACTTCACCCCGCAGAACTCCTCGGGCACCCTGAGCCGCTTCTACCGCCTGGGGGCCGACGAGCGCCTGCCCGGCGGGCCGCTGACCGTGCGCGAGGAGGGCCGCATCGTCGGGCAGACGACGATCTCCGAGACGGCCAAGGGCGCCGAGATCGAGTTCAGCCTGGGCGACGACCCGGACGTGCGCTTCGAGCGCGCGGTGCAGACGAACGTCAACCAGCGCAATGCCCAGGGCAACCCGGTCCGCACGACCTACCGGGTGACCTACACCTTCGAGAACGGCAAGGACCGTCCCGTCCGCGCCGAGGTGACCGAACGGGTGGGCGGGCGCCGGGTGAGCGTCGACGGCGTGGCGCGGGGCCAGAACGCCGCCGCCGAGCTGCGGGTGGACGTGCCCGCGAACGGGAGGGTCAGCCGGTCCTTTGTCCTCGTGGTGGACAATTCGTAACCGCCGGATGAGGCAATGGGGGGCGCAGGGCGTCAGGCGGGCTGCGCCATCTCCGCCCCCTGACGGTGCAGGCGCACGAAGGCCTCGACGATCCGGGGATCGAACTGGGTGCCCGCGCCCCGCTCCAGCTCGGCGAGGGCCCGCTCGGGAGGCCACGGCGCCTTGTAGGGCCGCGCGCTCGTGAGGGCGTCGTACACGTCCACGACCGCGAAGAGCCGCGCCAGGGCCGGGACCGCCTCACCGCGCAGGCGGTCGGGGTACCCGGTGCCGTCCCAGCGCTCGTGGTGGTGGCGCACGATGCCCAGGACCTCGACCGGGAGGAAAGGCAGCCTCTCCAGCATGGAGTGCCCGATGGTCACGTGTTCCTCGATCACGGCGCGCTCCGCGGGGGTCAGGCGACCCGGCTTGAGGAGCACGGTGTCGGGGATGCCGAGCTTGCCGACGTCGTGGAGGTAGGCCCCGCGCCGCAGGAGTTCCTGGGCCTCCTCGCCGAGCCCCAGCGCCCGGGCGAGCGCCACGCTGAGTTCGGCCACGCGCAGGGTGTGGCCCTGGGTCTCGAAGTCGCGCTGCTCGAGTGCGAGCCCCAGCGCGAGCAGGGTGTGCTCGTGGGCGGCGCGCAGTTCCTGCACCGCCTGATGCTGGGCGAGCCGGGCCGCGAAGAGGCGCACCACCGCGTCGATCATCGTGCGCTGGGCGGAGGGAAAGGCGCGGCCACCGGGCCGTGACAGCAGGATCAGGGCGCAGACGTGGGGCTGCGGCTCGCCGAGGTGAACGGGAATCACGTCGATGACGCCGGAGACCCGCACGAGGGGGTGGTCCAGGCCGCGCAGGGTGATCCAGGTGTCGCCCGTGCTCCAACCCAGGGGGGCCAGGGCGGGCAGGGGCTGATGCAGGGCGGGCGCAAAGCCGCCGCTGGCCCCCAGCACCCGGGGCTCGTGGCCGATCCCGACGAGGGCGATGTCCTCGCTGACCCCCAGTTGTTCGAGGGCCCGCAGGGTCGCGGCCATGACCTCCGCGCTGCTCGCCGCGTGCGCGACCCGCAACCCGCCGACGTCCAGCGCCTGTAAGGTGCGCGCGAAATTGCGCTGTGCCCGCAGCTCGCGTTCGCGCAGCCACGCGATCACGACCAGAATCACGCTGCTGGCGATCAGACCCGTCAGCAGAAGGACCCACGGCTGGCCCGCATAGACCGTCAGCCGCAGCGGCAGCGAACTCAGGGCGCTCAGCGGCAATGTCCAGCGCAACCCCGCCCAGCCCTCGCGCCAGGTCCAGGGCAGCAGCAGGAAAATGACGAACACCATCACGCTGCCCGGTGGCCGCACCACCGCGCACGTCACCACGAACAGCGCGAGCGCCACGAGGGTGAGGAGGCGGTAGGTGCCAGACGACGCGTGGAAACGGGACAGAAGGTGTCGCGCGGCAGCGAGCATGACAGGCCGGACAGTACCACCCGGACGATCACAGCCTTCTCACATTTAAGGGTCCCGGGTCTTGACCTGGAGCCGAGTCGTAGCCTCCCCACGCTGGCGACCAGCACAAGCCGTGTGCCGCACGTCCCGCTGTCCTTAGACGATGCCCTCCAGGTATTCCCGCACGTCTGCCTTCACGGGCATGAAGTAGGCGTGGTGGTCCCTTCCTCGCGCGAACGCCAGCATCTGCGCGGCGAAACGGCGGTTCCACTCCAGGGTCGGCTCGAAGGTGCGGGGAAAGACCGCGTGGTTGCGGGCGCGCCAGTAATTGAGGGTGCTTTCCGTCAGCACCGTCGTCGCCCCCCACCACACCTCGGCGTCCCCCGGGATGAGGTCGGCGTAGGCGTCCATCAGACGCAGGTCGAAAAAGGGCTGGGTGAAAAAGCCGCAGGCCCCGGCGTCGAGCTTGCGCTCCAGGTAGTCGCGCTCCCGGGCGAAGCTCTGGCGGTAGGGGTCCAGCCCCGCGTAGACCCGGATATGCGGCAGCTCGCGCCGGAAGCGGCGGATGGCCTGCACCGCGTCCACGTCGTAGACCTTCGCGCTCATGTCGGCGGGCGCGTCCCCGGTGATGATCAGCACCTCGTCGATGCCCGCCGCGTCCAGCGTCCCTGCCATCGCCAGCGGTTCGCGAGGGTTGAAGTCCACCGACCGGACGTGGGGAATCGCCCGGTAGCGGGGCCGGGCCAGCGCGCACCCCTGCCACGAGCGGGTCGAGTAGCGGGTCAGGTCGGGGATGTTCACCGTATCCACGGCGGGGAGGTGCTGCGCCACGACCTCCAGCTCGGCGCGCAGGCCGCTGCGGGAACGGGGGACGAGTTCGACGGAGACGCGGGTGGGGCTGGCGGTCACGGGGCGCCCCTCACAGGTTGGGGGGTGTGGGCCGTGGGTTGTGGGGGCGGTGCCGGGACCCTCGCCGGGTCGTACGCCAGGATCGGCCCCAGCCACCGCTCTGCTTCCTCCACTGTCCAGCCTTTACGCTCGGCGTACTCCTCCACCTGATCGCGTCCGATACGACCCACGGCGAAGTAGCGGGCCTCCGGGTGGGCGAAGTACAGGCCGGAGACGGCGGCTGCGGGGGTCATCGCGCAGGATTCGGTGAGCTTCAGGCCGATCTGCTCGGCGTTCAGCAGGCCGAAGATGGTCCGCTTCTCGGTGTGGTCGGGCTGGGCGGGGTAGCCGGGTGCGGGGCGGATGCCGTCGTAACGCTCGCGGATCAGGTCGTCGTTGGTCAGGGTCTCCTCGGGCGAGTAGCCCCAGTACCGGGTCCGCACGTCGCGGTGGAGCTTCTCGGCGAACGCCTCGGCCAGCCGGTCCGCGACCGCCTTGGTCAGGATGCTCATGTAGTCGTCGTGCTGCCTCTCGTAGTCGCGGGCGAGTTCTTCGGCCCCGTGGATGGCGACCGCGAAGGCGCCGATGTGATCGCCCCGTAACGCCACGAAGTCGGCCAGCGCCGCATTCGGCGTCGTCTGGTCGCGCTGCTGGCGCAGGGTGTGCAGGAGGGTGACGGGGGGAAGCGGTGCTCGGCCCGCCGCCAACTCGTGCGTTTCACGGTCGAGGGTGTCCGCCCGCGCGGCCTCCACCGCCCCCGTCTCCACCACGATGTCGTCCCCCTCGCGGTGGGCGGGCCACAGGCCGATCACGCCGCGCGCGGTCATCAGATCTTCTTCGATGATCCGCTTGAGAAGCGCCTGCGCGTCGTCGAACAGCTTCCGGGCCTCCGCACCGCGCAGGGGGTCGGTCAGGATGTTGGGGTAGATGCCCTTCATCTCCCAGGCGATGAAAAAGGGCGTCCAGTCGATGTAGTCGAGGAGTTCGGCGATGGGTTGCTCGATCACCGTCCGGTCCAGGACACGCGGCGTGGGGACGGCGGCGGGGGAGAGGCGGGGGGCACGCTCGCGGGCCTCGTTCAGCGGGATCAGCCGCACCTGCCGCTCGCCGTGCCGTTCACGCAAGGCCTCGTACTCGGCGCGGGTGCGCTCCTGCACGGCGCCCGAATCACTCAGCAGGTCGCCCACCACGCCGACCGCGCGGCTGGCGTCGAGGACGTGGACGACTGTGCCGTCGTACGCGGGGTCGATCTTGACCGCCGTGTGCGCGCGGCTGGTCGTGGCGCCGCCGATCAGGAGTGGTGTTTTCACGCCGCGCCGCGTCATCTCGCGCGCCACGTTCACCATCTCGTCGAGGCTGGGGGTGATTAGGCCGCTCAGCCCGATCACGTCCGCGTCGAGCCGCTTCGCCTCATCCAAAATCTTCTCGGTCGGCACCATCACGCCGAGGTCGGTCACCTGATACCCGTTGCAGGCGAGCACCACGCCCACGATGTTTTTGCCGATGTCGTGTACGTCGCCCTTCACCGTGGCAAGGAGGACCTTGCCCTTCCCGCTGCTGCCACTCTGCTCGGCCTCCAGGTAGGGGGTGAGGTGGGCGACGGCGCGCTTCATCACGCGGGCGGACTTGACGACCTGCGGCAGAAACATCTTCCCGGCCCCGAAGAGGTCACCGACCACGTTCATGCCGTCCATCAGCGGCCCCTCGATCACGGCGAGGGGAGAGCCGAGGAGCTGGTACGCCTCCTCCGCGTCGTCCGTCACGTGGTCGGTGATGCCCTGCACGAGGGCGTGTTTCAGCCGCTCGGCGACGGGTAGTTCACGCCAGGCGCTCTGGGCGTTCGCCTCGCGCTTCACGTCCTTGAAGCTCTCGGCGAGCTGAATCAGGCGTTCGGTCGCGTCCGGCCTCCGCGCCAGAATCACGTCCTCCACCGCCCCCCGCAACTCCGGCTCGATGTCGTCGTACACGGCGAGCATCCCCGCGTTCACGATGCCCATGTCGAGGCCCGCGCCAATCGCGTGGTACAGGAAGACGGCGTGCATCACCTCGCGGACGTGGTTGTTGCCCCGGAAGGAAAAGGACACGTTGGAGATGCCGCCCGACACGAGCGCCCCCGGCAGGTTCGCCTTGATCCAGCGCGTCGCCTCGATGAAGTCCAGGGCGTAACGGTCGTGTTCCTCCAGCCCCGTCGCCACCGTCAGCACGTTGGGGTCGAAGATGATGTCTTGCGGGGGGAACCCGGCCTCTTCGGTCAGCAGCCGGTACGCGCGGGAGGTGATGGCGATGCGCCGCTCCAGGTTGTCCGCCTGCCCCTCCTCGTCAAAGGCCATGACGACGGCGGCGGCTCCATACCGGCGCAGCAGCCGGGCGCGTTCCAGAAACTTCGCCTCCCCGTCCTTGAGGGAGATCGAGTTCACGACCGCCTTGCCCTGCACGCGCTTGAGGCCCGCCTCCAGCACCTCCCAGCGCGAGGAGTCGAGCATCAGCGGCACGCGGGAAATGTCCGGCTCGCCCGCGAGGAGGTTGACGAATTTCACCATCGCGGCCTCGCCGTCCAGCATCCCCTCGTCGAAGTTCACATCCACGAGCTGCGCGCCGTTCTGGACCTGTTGCCGCGCGATCTTGAGGCCCGCGTCGTAGTCGCCCGCGAGGATCGCCTTGCTGAACTTCGGGCTGCCCGTCACGTTCGTCCGCTCGCCCACGTTCACGAAGTTCGTCTCCGGCGTGACGGTGAAGGCCTCCAAACCGCTCAGCCGGAGGTAGGGCGGGAGCTTGGGGGCGGTTCGGGGAGGTAGACCGGCCACGGCATCCTTGATCGCGCGGATGTGCTCCGGCGTCGTCCCGCAGCAGCCGCCCACGATGTTGACCAGCCCCTCCTCGGCGAAGGCACGCAGCACCGAGGCCGTGTGCTCGGGCGTCTCGTCGTACTCCCCGAAGGCGTTGGGCAGGCCCGCGTTGGGGTGGACGGAGACGAGCGCCTCGGTATTGGCCGCAATCGCCCGCAGGTGAGGCCGCAGCAAATCCGCTCCTAAAGCGCAGTTCAGTCCCAGGCTGAAGAGGTTGGCGTGCTCGGTGCTCACCGCGAACGCTTCCGGCGTCTGCCCGCTCAGCGTGCGCCCGGAAGCGTCCGTGATCGTCCCCGACAGCATGACTGGGAGGGCCTTCCCTGCGCGAGCGAACACTTCCTCACACGCGAAAAGGGCCGCCTTCGCGTTCAGGGTGTCGAAGACGGTCTCGATCAGGATGAGGTCGGCGCCCCCCGCCAGCAGTCCCTCGACCTGCTCCGTGTACGCGGCGACCAGATTGTCGAAAGTGATGTTGCGGAATTCAGGCCGCTCCACGTCGGGGGAGAGGGTGGCCGTGCGGTTCGTGGGGCCGACCGACCCGGCGACCCAGCGGGGGCGACCGTCGCGGGCCTCGAACTCGTCGGCGACCTCGCGGGCCAGCCTCGCGCCCGCCTCGTTCATCGCGCGGACGAGGTGTTCGGTGCCGTAGTCCGCTTGGCTGATCGCCGTCGAGTTGAAGGTGTTCGTGGAGGCGATGTCCGCGCCCGCCTCGAAGTACGCGCGGTGAACGTCCCGGATCACGTCGGGCCGGGTGAGTTGCAGCAGGTCGAAGTTGCCCCGGTACATCCGCAGGGGGTCGGCCTCATCCCAGCGGAAGTCGCCCTCCGTGAGCCCCGCCCGCTGGAGCATGGTGCCCCAGGCCCCGTCGAGCACCAGAATCCGTTCCCGCGCGTGTGCGCGAATGTCGCGTGTGTCTGCCGCCATTCCAATCACCCCGGTCGAAAAACGGGCCGCCTTCACCCTCTCAGCAGCCCGTGAAACCTCGAATGCGCCCTCTAGCGCCGCCTCTGGGCCATCGCCTCCCGCCGCGCCATCGTTGGCCGCGTATGGCAGGAGCTTTCCCGTGGAGCACCGCTGCCGTGATGGGGGCCGGTTGCCGCGCCGTCAGTGGGCAGGAAATTCCCTCGGGCGCTCTGGATGGCCGTGCCAGCGGCACGACGTAAGGAGGATAGCGCGGGATGGGGCGGGGAGAAGGTGGGGAAGGGCAGACAAGGAGGCAAGCTCCTCACCACACATGCTCTCCGAGGTCAACCCCTATTGGGGGTGTCGCATGTCGTCAAATCAGGATGAGAGGAAGTGGGTACGATAAGTTGTGGATGACTTTTACGCAGAGCATAAAAAGGAGTGGCGCCAATACTACGACCTTGCCAAAAGTTTGAGAAACTGGTCCGTGTTCCTGATTTTAGCAGCTTTTATATTGAGTTTGTTCTCTGTATCCGACCTAAGAAGCCCGAGTTATTCAAATACCGTCACAGTTCCGACTTACATAAAATATCCTGCTGGATATTTCAAATCATCTGGAGAACAAAAAGCGTCGGCTCGCGTCAGGAGCGTGGAAATAGAGCTTCAGAAGGGCTCCTACGAAAATTACATATATTCTGTCAGAAGTGCTTGTATACCAATATACTATCTCATCCTATTCACGCTGATACTCATATCTTCGCTGCTCTACATCAACAGTCATACAAAGCTTTCATCGCACACGATGAAACTACTTTCAATAACGTTGTTTGTTGGATTTGCATTTCATTTTATAGATTCAATGATGATAAAACCAAGAGTGCTTTCTGGGATACAGTTTGCAGAATTGCAAGTGAGGGTAGGTGACATTGGGGAGGATAGTTATTACTTCTACATTATCTTCTTCGTGGCAGCCATTTCGACTTGGGAAGCATCGAAAAAAGTTGCTGGGATGAACTTGACCTACCCGGCGTCTCAACCCATGTAAGTGCCGTGGAGAAGTAAAATGCTTACCCTCACCCCACCGTCTCCGCCGCCCTCGGGTAACTCCCGATGATCTTCGCGTAGCTTGCCTTTCTCAGCACCCCGGCGAGGGCCTGGGCGACCTGGGGATCACGGGCGTCGCCCTCGATGTCCACGTACATCAGATAGCTCCAGGCGCGGTCGCGGCGGGGGCGCGACTCGATGCGCGAGAGGTTCAGGCCGCGCAGCTCGGCGAGCGTCTCGACGAGGAAGCCGGGAGTGTGCCGCACGGCGAAGACGAGGCTGGTCTTGTGCGGCATGTCCGAGGACTGGGGCTCGTGGCGGGCGAGGAGCATGAAGCGGGTGAAGTTGAAGGGCTCGTCCTCGATCTCGCGGGCGAGGATGTCCAGGCCGTACAGCTCGGCGGCGCGGGCGGAGGCGATGGCGGCCTCGTCCCGGGCGCCCCGCGCGGCGAGGTCCTTGGCGCTGCCCGCCGTGTCGTGCCCGGGCACAGGCTGGAGACCGTACTTGCGGATCAGGCCCGTGCACTGGTCGAGCGCGGGCTGCTGCGAGATCACCCGCCGCACGTCCTCGACCCGCACGCCGGGCAGCGCCATCAGGCAGTGGCTCACCCGCACGACGACCTCGCCGACGACGTGGAGTTCGGTCTCGCTGAGGAGGTCGATGGCCTGGTGGATCGCGCCCATCAGGCTGTTCTCGACGGGCAGGGTGCCGTAGTCGGCCTCGCCCTGCTCGACGGCCCGCGCGACCTCGTGGAAGGTGGGGTAGCCGCGCGTGGTGACGCCCGCGTGGGGAACACCTGCGCTGCGAAGGGCGTTCAGGGCCGCGATCTCCCCGTAGGCACCGGGATTGCCCTGGAAGGCGACGGTGAGGTGTGGCGCCGTCTCTGGCCTTTGCTCGTCCACCTGCGCGCCCTGATGCCCGTTCATGGGGGCAGGCTAGCGTATCGGTCCGTGGAGAGGGCTGAACCCCGTCCTCGCCTGAACTAGACTGCCGGGGTGTCCCCCGTCACCCCTGACCCCGTGCTCGACCTCGACGCCGCCTCGCTGAGCGGGGCCACGCGCCGGGGCGACCTGACCGCGCTGGAAGTCACCCGCGTGTATCTCAAGCGCCTGCACGCCCACAACCCGCGTCTGCGCGCCGTCATCACCGTCAGCGAATCGGCGGAGGCGGACGCCACCCGGCTCGACGCCTTGCCCCCCGAGCGGCGCGGTCCCCTGCACGGCCTCCCCATCCTGATCAAGGACAACATCGACGTGGCGGGCCTGCCGACCACGGCGGGGAGCCTGCTGATGACCCGGCACATTCCGACCCAGGACGCCCCCCTCGTCGCCCGTCTCCGCGCCGCCGGGGCCGTCATCCTCGGCAAGGCGAACCTGACCGAGTGGGCGAACTTCATGACGCTGGGGATGCCGAACGGGTACTCCGGGGCGGGCGGGCAGACGGTGAATCCCTGGGGCGAGGGGCTGGACACGGGCGGGTCGTCGAGCGGGAGCGGCGTGGCGGTCGCCGCCCGGCTGTGTGTGGCCGCGGTCGGCACCGAGACGAGCGGGAGCATCCTCAGCCCGGCGCAGCAGAGCGGGGTGATCGGCCACAAGCCCACCGTCGGCCTGATTCCACGCACGGGCGTGGTGCCCATCTCCCACAGCCAGGACACCGCCGGGCCGATCACCCGCTCCGCCCGCGACGCCGCCCTCCTCCTCTCGGTGATGGCCGGTCCCGACGACGCCGATCCGGCGAGCCGCCTCCTGCCCGTCCCCAACCTCACCCTGCGTCCGGGGGCCCTCAAGGGGGCGGAGATCGGTGTGCTGCGCGACCCGCCCGGCTCTCCCGTGTCGGAGGAGGAGCGCTCCTCCCTCGCCCGCGCGGAGGAGGCCCTGCGGGAAGGGGGTGCGACTCTGCGCGACGTGACCCTCCCCACCGCCGACGAGCTGGGCGGCTGGCACTTCGAGGTCCTCGTGTACGAGTTCAAGCATGACCTGAATGCCTACCTCGCGGGCGTGAAGGACGGCCCCCGCAGCCTCGCGGAAGTCATCGAGGCGAACGACGCCGATCCAGAGCGCCTCCAGCGGTACGGGCAGGCGCTCCTGTACGCGGCCCAGGGCACGCGCGGCGACCTGAGCGAGCGGGCGTACCGGGAGGCGCGGGCGCGCGACCTCGACCTCACCCGGACGCGCGGCCTCGACCCCCTCTTCGCCCTGGGGCTCGACGCGCTGCTGTGGCCGGGCCTGCACGGGTACGCGGTGGGCGCCAAGGCGGGCTACCCCAGCGTCACGGTGCCCACCGGCCCCCACGAGGGCGCCCCCACCGGCATCCTCCTGACCGGCCCCGCCGGGAGCGACGGGCGGCTGCTCTCGCTCGCCGCCGACCTGAACACCCGGCTTGGCGGCGTGCAGTTCCCGCCCGACGCCCCGGCTTGACCCCCCGCCCCCGCCCGTCTAGCATGGGCGGGCTCTCCTCTCGGGGAGGGTGGGGGCGGTTAGCTCAGCGGTAGAGCGTTCGCCTTACAAGCGAAGGGTCGGGGGATCGTAACCCTCACCGCCCACCAGACGCCTCACCCCCGGGTGGGGCTCTTTACGCCTCCCCCGCCTCGCTGGCATTCACGTCGATGGTGGGGTGGCGTTTTTCGAAGCGCACGCTCAGGACCCCGGTGTGCAGGCTGGCCTCCCCCGTCTGCGGCAAGACGGGCTGCGGAAAGCGCAGGGTGCGGGTAAACGTGCCGCTCGGGCGCTCGGCCTGGAGGGTGGGGCGGATGGCGTCGCGGCGGCCCGCCACCGTCACCGTGTCGCCGTCCTCCTGAAGTTCGAGGCACTCGGGGTCCACGCCGGGCACGTCGAGCAGCAGGGTGAGGTGGGTGTCGCCGTCCACCCAGTCGGCGGGCGGAGTCCAGGGCACCTCGGCGCCCAGCGTCTCGGCCTCCTCCCGGAGGGTCATGAGCTGCTGAAGGCGGGCAAGAACCGGCTCGTTCATGCCCCCCACGGTAGCACCGCCCCCTAGAATCCCGCGTGTGACGCCTGCCCCGATTCCCCTCCTCACCGCCCCCACGGCGGCGGGCAAGACGGCCCTCGCCCTGGAGGTCGGAGGGGAGTTTGGCCTGGAGATCGTCGCCGCCGACGCCTTCACCGTCTACCGGGGCCTGGACATCGGCACCGCCAAGCCCACCCCGGAGGAGCGCGCCGCCGTGCCCCACCACCTCCTCGACGTGGCCGACGTGACGGAGGACTACGACGTGGCCCGCTACGCGCGGGAGGCCGAGGCCGCCATCCATGACGTGCTCGCGCGGGGCCGCGTGCCGCTCGTCGTGGGGGGGACGGGCTTTTACCTCTCCGCCCTCGCGCGCGGGCTGCCCCTCACCCCGCCCGCCGACCCCATCACACGGGCGGAGGTGGAGGCCGAGCTTGCCGCGCGCGGTCTGGACGCCCTCCTCGCCGAGGTGGAAACGCGAAATCCCGCCGAGGCCGCCCGGCTTCAAGGCAACCCCCGCCGGGTCGTCCGCGCCCTGGAGGTCTACCGCCGCACGGGCCGCTTTCCGGGCGAGTTCGGCCACCGCCCGCCCGCCTTCTCCTCCCGCGTCTTCGCCTTCCCCCGCCCCTGGCCGGAGTTGGAGGCGCGCATCGCGGCCCGTGTGGAGACGATGCTGACGAGCGGCTGGCCCGGGGAAGCGGCCTGGCTCGCCTCCCGGGTTCCGCCCGACCTCACGCCCCGCCCGACCGCGTGGCAGGCGCTCGGCTACCGGGAGGCGCTGGCCGTTCATCAGGGCACCCTCACGCCGGAGGAGGCCGCCCGGAGCATTTCCCTCGCCACCCGGGGGTACGCCAAGCGGCAGCTCACCTGGACGCGGACGCAACTCGGCGCCCCTCCCACCTCCCCGGGCGAGGCGGCGCAGGCCCTGCGGACGTTCCTGAAGACGCGCTAGGTCCGGCTCCCGTCTCCACGAGTTCTTCACCTTCCGCCTGTCCATTCAGGCAGGCGGCAGGCTGGGCGGCCCGAGCCTTTACACTGGCAGGCGAGCAACACTGTCAGCGAGGTTTCCCGCGTTCCCCGTCCACGGGCCCGTCCGGTCCGGTCTCGCGCTATTCCCGGTCTTTCCCAGGGGAGGTCACGACATGAAGCCCAGAGTTCTCGGCATGATCCTGGCGGGTGGGCAGGGCTCGCGCCTCTCGCCGCTGACGGTCAAGCGCTCCAAACCCGCCGTGCCGTTCGGCAGCAAGTACCGCATCATCGACTTCGCCATCAACAACTTCATGAATTCGGGCGTCTTCTCGATCTACGTCCTGACCCAGTACAAGGCCCAGAGCCTCACCGAGCACATCCAGCGCGGCTGGCGGTTCGGCACCTTCCTCAGCGACTACTTCATCACGCTGGTGCCCGCCCAGATGTACCGTCTGGAGGAACTCGGGCCCGTGTGGTACCGCGGCACCGCCGACGCCGTGTACCAGAACCTGCACCTGATCGACAACTACGACGCCGATTACGTGGCGATTTTCAGCGGCGACCACATCTACAAGATGAACGTCGAGCACATGCTCCAGAAGCACATCGAGACGCGCGCCGACCTCACCATCGCCGCCTACCCGATGCCGCGCACCCAGGCGCACCAGTTCGGGATCATGCACGTGGACGAGCGGGGCCGCGTCACCGACTTTCTGGAAAAGCCCAAGGACCCTCCCCCCATTCCCGGCCAGCCGGACATGAGCCTGACGAGCATGGGCAACTACATCTTCTCGCGCCGGGCGCTGGAGGAATTGCTCGAAACGAGCATGTCGGGCGGCGAGGAGGGCTTTGACTTCGGCGGCGACGTGATCCCGCGCGCCCTGTCCGACGGCTACAACGTGATGGCCTACGACTTCCACCGCAACCCGATCCCGGGTCAGGCGGGGGCGAACCTCTACTGGCGCGACGTAGGGACCCTCGACGCCTACTTCGCCGCGAACATGGACCTCGTGAGCGTCAACCCCGAGTTCGACATCTACAACCCCGAGTGGCCCCTGCGCACCAGCAGCGAGTTCTCGCCCCCCGCCAAGTTCGTCCACGAGAGCGAGGGGCGCAAGGGGCAAGCCTTCAACTCGATCATGGCGGGGGGCACCATCATCAGCGGCGGCACGGTCCGTGACAGCATCCTGGGCCGCGCCGTGCGCACGCACTCCCACTCGCTCGTCGAGAGCGCCGTCCTCTTCGACAACGTGGAGGTCGGACGCCACGCCCACCTGCGCCGCGTCATCATCGACAAGGACGTGACCATCCCCCCCGGCACCCGCATCGGCCTCGACCCCGAGGAGGACCGCGCACGCGGCTTCACGGTGACGGAAAATGGCGTGACGGTGGTGCCGAAGAGCTATACGTTCTGAAAAGGCAGTCAGTGGGAAGTGGTCAGTGGTGAGTGGTTGAAAGAAGAAGAGAGGAAGGTGGGCTATCCCAGTCGGATTGGCCCACCTTCCTCTTGTTCTACTCACCACTTCCTACCGACCACTTCCCATTACACCAGCACCGGCTCCACGTACTCCCCGTACACCCGCTTGAGCGTGTCCATCTGCTCGCCCAGCGTCGTGTAGGCGTGGGCGCACTCCAGGAAGGCGGGCATGGTGTTGGCGCCCGTGACGGCGGCGTCGCGCAGGGCTTCCAGCGCCGCCTCCGCCCGCTTGGGATCGCGCTCGCGGCGCACCTGGGCGAGCCTCGCCTCCTGCACCCGCTCAACCTCGGGGTCGATGAGCTGGATGGGCACCTCCACCGCGTCCTGCACGAAGTCGTTGACGCCCACGACGATGCGGTCCCCCGTCTCGACCTCGCGCTGGTAACGGTAGGCGGCTTCCGCCATCTCCAGTTGGAAGAAGCCCGAGTCGATGCCCGCCTCCACCCCGCCGAGCGCGCGAATCTGCTCGATGTAGCCCAGGGCGGCGGCCTCGATGTCGTTCGTCAGCTTCTCGACGTAGTAGCTGCCCGCCAGCGGATCGACCACGCCCGCCACACCCGTCTCGTACGCGATGATCTGCTGGGTCCGCAGCGCGATGGTCGCGGCCTCCGCGGTGGGAAGGGCCAGCGCCTCGTCGTAGGCGTCGGTGTGCAGGCTCTGGGTGCCCCCCAGCACGGCGGCGAGGGCCTGAATCGCCACGCGGGCGATATTGTTCAGCGGTTGCTGCGCGGGCAAGCTGACTCCGGCGGTCTGCGAGTGCGTGCGCAGCATCCACGACTTCGGATTCTTCGCCCCGTAGCGGTCCCGAATCTGCCGCGCCCAGATGCGCCGGGCGGCGCGCAGCTTGGCGATCTCCTCGAAAAAGTCGTTGTGGATGTCCCAGAAAAACGAGATGCGCGGGGCGAACTCGTCGATGTCGAGCCCCCGCTCCAGCGCCTTTTCCACGTAATGAAAGCCGTCCGCCAGCGTGAAGGCGAGTTCCTGCACGCCCGTCGCGCCCGCCTCGCGGATGTGGTACCCGCTGACCGAGATGAAGTTGAACCTCGGCACCACCTTCGGTCCCCACTCGAAGGTGTCGATCACGAGCTTCACCCCCGGCGCGGGCGGGAAGATGAACTCCTTTTGCGCGATGTACTCCTTGAGGATGTCGTTCTGGATCGTCCCGCCGATCTTCGTCAGGTCCTTACCCTGCTTCTGAGCGTTGGCGATGTACATGGCCCAGATCGCGTTCGCGGGCGAGTTGATCGTCATGGAGGTGGTGACCTGCTCGGGGTCGATGCCCTGGAACAAAATCTCCATGTCCGCGAGGCTGCTCACCGCCACGCCGCACTTGCCGACCTCGCCCTTGGAGAAGGGGTGGTCGGAGTCGTAGCCCATCAGGGTCGGGAGGTCGAAGGCGGTCGATAAGCCCGTCTGCCCGGCGCGCATGAGCGCGTGAAAGCGTTCGTTCGTCTGCTCGGCGCTGCCGAAACCCGCGAACATCCGCATGGTCCAGAGCTTGCCGCGGTACACCGAGGACTGCACCCCGCGCGTGTAGGGGAACTCGCCGGGGTAACCCAGGTCCCGCTCGGCGTCCCAGTCCCGCAGGTCGTCCGCCGTGTAGATCGGCTCGGGCTCCATGTCGGACAGGTTCTTGAAGTTGTACTTGCGCTCGGGGAACCTCTGCGCGGCGGGGAGGTAGACGCTCTGCATCCACTCGTTCTTGGTCTTCATGGGCACCTCGGGAGGGGAGGAAACGAACGCTCGTTAGGTAGGGACAGCGTAGCAAAGTCGCCGCGCCATCTGGCGGATGCTGGCGCCGCGGGTTCGCCCTACCCTGGACCGAATGGCCGACCTGCCCACCGCCGCCGACCTCGCTTCCTTCTCCCTCGCCGCGCAACACCCCCTCACCCGTTCCTGGGTGGACGACCCGACCCGTCTCGCGTTGCTGGAAGGGGAACACGCCTTCGACCTCCAACTCGCCACCGACCTCGACCTGGCGGCGCAGCGGGCGGAGTTTCTGGACGTGGGGCAGCCCGCCGAGGCGTTCCTGAACCGCTGGGTGGAGGTGGGGCCGGACCTGTGCGTCATGCTCTCCATCCGCTTTGAGGGGCTGGACCGAGAGAAACCCTTCGTGGATGTGAGCGTGACCTCACGGCCTCTGACGCCCGCCGAACTCCCGGCGTTGAGAGTGGCTGGTCTGGACGGATACGGCGCGTTTCGGCCCGGACGGCTGCGGATTTGGAGTGCCGGTCCGCTGGACGGGTGGACGGCGGAAGTGCCCGGTGCGCGGCCCGACATGCGCGTGCTGGCCGCCCCCCTGGCCGAACTGCGGGAGCGCGAGGTGCCGGATGAGCTGACCCTCCGCCCCACCCGAGACCTGACCCACCACGCCGACGCGGTAGCCGCCTACGCCGCTGTCGACACGAAGCATCCGGGTCACGTCGGACAGGCGCGCGTTATAGAGGAGGATGCGCTGCAACAGGTCATAGAGGCGGGCACCATGTTCGACGTGCTGTGGAAGGGACGTTGGAGCGGGTATGCGGGCGCCCTCCCTAAACCCAAGCACGGCCTCCCCGCTTACTCGGTTCAGGAACTCCTGCTCGCCCCGCCCGCACGCGGCCACGGCCTCGGCCCGTACCTCTCCACCCTCCTCGCCCGCCACCTGCCCGACGATGGGCGGGTGCTGTCCGGCACCATCCACGGGGAGAACCAGGGCGCGCGGCAGGCGGCATTGAGGGCCGGGCGGCACGACGTGGGCGGCTGGGCCTGGGTGCCGCTGACCAAGGGGGCGTGACCCCACCCGTCACCGTGACCTCTACCCGACCCTTCTCGCCTTCACATCTGCTAGAATTCCCGTTTGGGTGTCCCGCCCACGGCAGATGGTGTGGCGGGCTTTTTTATGGCAAGACGGGCTGATGGCTGAACGCCGAGTGCTGATAGCTAGCAGCTCCGATACAGGGAGCTGAGAACGAATGGAATACCGCAACATCGCCATCATCGCGCACGTCGACCACGGCAAGACCACGCTGGTGGACGGCATGCTCAAGCAGACTCTCAAGCTCGGCCACGGCGAGGAGATCGCCGAGCGGGCGATGGACTCCAACGACCTCGAAAAGGAGCGCGGCATCACCATCCTCGCCAAGAACACGGCGGTCGAGTACGGGGGCGTCAAGATCAACATCGTGGACACGCCGGGCCACGCGGACTTCGGCGGCGAGGTCGAGCGCGTGCTCGGCATGGTGGACGGCGCCCTCGTCCTCGTGGACGCGGCGGAGGGGCCGATGCCCCAGACCCGCTTCGTCCTGCGCAAGGCCATCGAACTCGGCCTCAAGCCCATCGTGGTCGTCAACAAGATCGACCGGGGGGACGCCCGCCCCGAGGAGGTCGTCAACCTCACCTTCGACCTGATGGCCGAACTCGGCGCGAACGACGACCAGCTCGACTTCCCGATCCTCTACGCCGTCGCCCGTGAGGGCAAGGCGTACCGCGACCTCGACAACCCGCAGCCCGACATGCACGAACTCTTCGACATGGTGCTGGGGGAGATTCCCGCGCCGAGGGTCGATCTGGACGCCCCCTTCCAGATGCTCGTGACGAACCTCGACTACTCGGAGTACCTGGGCCGCATCGTGCTCGGGCGGGTGCAGCGCGGCAAGGTGAAGAAGGGCGAGTTCGTCCAACTGATCCACAAGGACGGCACGATGACGAAGAGCCGGATCGTGCAGCCCTTCACCCACCTGGGTCTGCGGAGGATCGAGGTGGACGAGGTGGGCGCCGGGGACATCGTGGCGCTCGCGGGCATCGAGGACGCGCAGATCGGGGAGACGGTGGCCGACCTCGCCGACCCCGAGGCGCTGCCCGTCATCACGGTGGACGAGCCGACCGTCTCCATGATCTTCCAGCCCAACACCTCGCCCTTCGCGGGCAAGGAGGGCAAGTACGTCACAAGTCGCCACCTCGGCGACCGCCTGCGCCGCGAGATCATGACGAACGTGTCCCTCAAGGTCGAGGAGATCCGCCCCGACGAGTTCAAGGTCTCGGGCCGTGGGGAACTCCACCTCTCGATCCTCCTCGAAACCATGCGCCGCGAGGGCTACGAGGTGCAGGTCGGGGCGCCCCAGGTCATCACCCGCGAGATCGACGGCGTGAAGCACGAGCCGGTCGAGCACCTCGTCATCGACGTGCCCGAAACCCACTCCAGCACCGTGATCGGCGTGCTGGGCGGGCGCAAGGGCCAGATGGTGAACATGGAGCCGCAGGGCAGCCGCGTGCGGGTGGAGTTCAAGATTCCCTCGCGGGCGCTGTTCGGTTTCCGCACCCAGTTCCTCTCCATGACCCAGGGCGAGGGCATCATGAGCCACATCTTCGACGGGTACGCGCCGTGGGCGGGCGACCTCAAGACCCGCCAGAACGGCTCCCTGGTGAGCATGGAGGACGGCTCGGCCTTTGCCTACTCCATCTTCAAGTTGCAAGACCGCGGCTCGTTCTTCATCGATCCCGGGCAGGACGTGTACGTGGGCATGATCGTGGGCGAGAATTCCCGCGAGCAGGACCTGAACGTCAACGTCTGCAAGAACAAGAAGCTGACGAACATCCGCTCGGCGGGCGCCGACGAGGCCCTGACCCTGATTCCCCCGAAGCGCCTGAGTCTCGAAGACGCGCTGGAGTACATCGCGGACGACGAATTCGTGGAGCTGACCCCGCAGAGCATCCGGCTGCGCAAGAAGGTGCTCAACCCGAGCTTCCGCAAGTAAGGGAGGTCCGCGGTCGAAGGGGGGCTGGAGCCTGGGGCTTCCGGCCCCTCCACCTTTTGGCTGAAACTTTCCCCCGCCCGGAGGCGTAAGGTGGGGCATGTTCGACTTCACGGCGGCACCACTGTTCGGGGGGGGAGGGCGCTGATGGAGTGGATCGTTCACCCGCTCGCGGGCGTGGCGCTGGCCTTCTGGGGGTCGGTGATCTTCTCGCGCCGGGGGCGTCAGTGGCGGTCCGTGGCGCTGGCGGCGGGGCTCATCGTCTTGCTCGCGGCGCTGGGCGCGAACTGGGTGGTCCACCCGGCGGCGGGCATGCTGCTGGGCTTTTTCGGCTCGCGGGCGTTCGGGAACGTGCACAGCCCGAAGTGGCGCAGGCGCTGGCCGGGCCTCGTGGCCGGGCTGGTCGCTGCCGTGTTCTTCATGGCGCTCGGGGCGGGGTGGCTGATCTTCCCGCTGAGCGTCATGGCGGTCATCTGGCTCTTCACGGCGATGGCCGCTCCCCGGGCACCGGAGCCCGCGCGGCTGGAGGCCCCGGGGGTGGCGGCCCTGCCCGAGCAGGCGGGCGGACTGCCGATGGGGCATCTGTCGGGCCACTGGACCGAGCACGCCGAGGCCCGCGCCGACCGCCGCGCGGCCCGGCGGCAGGCGAAGCGGGCCCGCCGGGAGCAGGAGCGGCGCGAGGAGGCCGTGCCCGCCGCTCCCCCACCCCCAGTCCCGGACCCTGCCCCTTCCCTCGCCGCCTACGTCCGCGACGAGCGCTTGCCGGGCGAGGCCCGCGCGCAACTCGCCGCCCTCGACCTGAGGACGAAGGAGGCCCTGACCCACCTGGAGGCCTCGGGTCAGGGAGGAAGCGAGGCGGCCTACCTCGCCCGCGCCGTCCGGGACGAGTACGCGCCCACCGCCGTGCAGGCGTACCTCAAGCTGCCGCCCACCCTGGCGAACGTCGAGCCGCTCGAGCAGGGCAAGACGGGGCGCGACCTGCTGCATGAACAGCTCAACCTCCTGCTGAACGGGGTGCAGGACATCCTGGGCACGGCCCTACACTCGGGCGGACGCGAACTGCTCACCCACGGGCGCTTCCTGGAGGACAAATTCCGCAAGCCGCGTGGTGATCTCGACGTTTAGGCGAGGCAGTCGGGGCGGTCGTCTGTCCCCCGGCCAACGGGCATTCCCGGGCCTGGCGGCGTCCATCCGTCCTGTACCGTCCCCCACTCGGTCACACCTTGTCTGACTCGTGTCCTTGGCGGGGGCGTCATCAAGCCTTAACCTGAGCACAGGACTCAGGATTTATGACCAGACCCGCCGCTGCCCTCCCTCAGACCTCCGCCCACGTTTCCAGCGACCTCCGCACCGTCTCGCTGCTGCTGGCGGCGGAGGCGGTGCTGGCCCACCTCCACCCCCGCGCGCCCCTGCGGCTGGCGGAGGTGTCCCTGGACGGGCCGGGCGTGACGTACGCGTGCCCCCCCGACCCCCAGGCCATGACCCTCAACCGCGGCCTGCGCGAGGAGGTGGCGCTCGTGGCCCTGGCGCGCGCGGCGATGGCCCGGCTGCTGGGCCTGACCGCGGAGGTGGGGAGGCCCGGGCGTGACGCCCGCGGCCTCCTCGGCTCCGCCCTGCGCGACCCCGAGGAGCTGGAGGTCCTGGACGCCCAGCTCACCGTACTCGAAGCCCGCGCCCGCGCCCTGCTGCGCCGCTCCTGGGCTGAGGTCGAGGTCGTCGCGGTGGGGTTGCGAGAACACGGCACGCTGGACGCCCAGGCCGTCGCCCACCGGGTCGCCTGCGCCCAGGGCATCCGGGGCACGCTGCTCAACTGACGCCGCCTTCACCCGCCTCATCTCCGGGACGCGCACGGCGGGTCTGGGCAGGAAGAAAAGAACGGCTGCGAGCGTCTTTTCGCCCCTAAGCGGGAGAATCCTGCCTGGAACAGTCGGGATTGTGTGCCAATCCTTATTTTGCGGGGTGGGTCACCTTCACCGCCCCCGGCGCGGCGCACTCTGCGGGCAGGAGGCAAGGTCATGAACGACAGCCAGAATATGCAGGGTGGGGCGCAGATGAGCGTCGTGAGCCGCTGTGGGGCGACGAACTGCCGCTACAACGAGAACGAGCAGTGCATGGCGGGGCAGATCGAGGTGGACTTCAGCGGTCAGATGGCCCAGTGCCTGACCTTCAGCCCGGAAGACATGATGGGCGACACCATGACGATGGGCGAGGGCACGCGCTGAGCACGGCGCAAGGGTTGGCGGATGGGCCGGGAACTCGAATCCCGGCCCGTTTCCGTGTCTAGATCACGAGGACGCCGTGGTGCTTAGCCTTTTCCTGCGGCTCGACGTGGATGGTGACGCTGGCCCCCGCGAGTTCGGCCTGGATGGCCTCCTCCAGCCGGTCGCAGATGTGGTGGGCTTCTTGCACCGTCATCTGGCCGGGCACGACGAGGTGGAACTCGACGAAGGTGACGCGGCCCGCGTGCCGGGTGCGCACGTCGTGGATTTCGAGCGCCCCCTCGGCGTGCTCGCTCATCAGTTGGCGCAGCCGGGTGGTCGTGGCGGGGTCGGCCCCGGCGTCCATCAGCCCGCCCACGCTCTCGCGCATCAGGCCCCAGCCGCTCCACAGCACGTTGAGCGCCACGAGCACGGCGAGCAGGGGGTCGAGGAGGCTCAGGCCCGTGACCGAGGCGAGGACCACGCCCACGAGCACGCCCACGCTCGTCACCACGTCGTTCAGGACGTGCCGCCCGTCGGCGAGGAGGGCGGGCGAGCGGTGGCGGCGGCCCTCGCGCAGGAGCACCGAGGCCCACAGCCCGTTGAGGACACTCGCCCCGAAGTTGACGAGCAGGCCCGGGTAGGGCGCCTCCACCGGGCGAGGACTCAGCAGTGCGGGCCCGGCCTCCAGCAGAATGGCGACGGCGGCGAGGACGATCAGCACCCCCTCGGCGACCGCGCTGAAATACTCGGCCTTGGTGTGCCCGTAGGGATGGTTGGCGTCGGCGGGGCGGGCAGCCACCCGCAGGGCCACCAGGGCGGCCACGGCGGCGGCCACGTTGATCACGCTCTCCAGCGCGTCGGAGTACAGCGCGACGCTGCCCGTGAGAAGGTACGCCAGGAACTTCAGGCCCAGCACGACGGCGGCCACCACCACGCTCCCCAGCGCGATTCGCGTCGTGCGGTTCATGGGCTTGAGGCTAGCAGGGTTGGGAATGACGCGAGGCGGCACTGGCAAGGGAACAGGGTTTACGCTGGTCACCGTGAGTGGTCCGGCGCGGGAGGTGGTGCGCGTGGAGAGATATGATTCCCGCTGGCCTCAGTGGGCGAGCCGGGAGATCACGCTGTTGCGAGGGAGCCTGGGTGACCGGATCGCGGAAATCGAGCACATCGGCAGCACCGCCGTCCCCGGGTTGGACGCGAAGCCCACGGTGGACCTCATGCTCGGGACCGTCGGCTGGCCCTGGAGGCCGGAAGATGACGCCTGCCTCCTGAGCGCCGGATACAGCTTTTACAAGTCCCCGAACGCGCGCTGGCGGGTCTACCTCAGGCCGCGGGGCCGCCTCCTGCGCGGGTTTCACCTGCATGTGGTGGAGGCGGGCAGCACACACTGGCACGAGCACCTGCGGTTCCGCGACCACCTCCGTGCCCACCCGGAAGATGCCCGCGCCTACGCGGGGCTCAAGCGGGAACTGGCCCGCCGGTTCGGAGACGACCGCGGCGCCTATCAGGCCGGGAAGGCCGACCTCATCCGGGCGATCCTGACGCGGGTCGTTACGCCGTCAACATAACCTGCCCTGCTACAATCACCCGGTGACTGCCGCGCCGGACCTGCCCGACTCGCCCCTGCTCGCCCAGCTCAATCCCAATCAGGCGCAGGCCGCCAACCACTTCAAGGGGCCCGCGCTCGTGATCGCCGGGGCGGGGAGCGGCAAGACCCGCACGCTCGTCTACCGCATCGCGCACCTGATCGGGCACTACGGGGTGGACCCGGGCGAGATTCTGGCCGTGACGTTTACCAACAAGGCCGCCGCCGAGATGCGCGAGCGCGCCCAGCACCTCATCCGGGGCGCCGACCGATTGTGGATGAGCACCTTCCACTCGGCGGGCGTACGGATTCTGCGGGCCTACGGCGAGCACATCGGGTTGAGGCGCGGCTTCGTCATCTACGACGACGACGACCAGATGGACATCCTCAAGGAGGTCATGGGCAGCGTCCCCGGCATCGGCCCGGACACCAACCCCCGGGTGCTGCGCGGCATCCTCGACCGCGCCAAGAGCAACCTGCTCACCCCCGACGACCTCGCCCGCAGCCACGAGCTTTACATCAGCGGCGTGCCCCGCGAGTCCGCCGCCGAGGTCTACCGCCGCTACGAGTCGCGCAAGAAGGGCCAGAACGCCATCGACTTCGGCGACCTGATCACCGAGACGGTGCGGCTGTTTAAGGAAGTGCCCGGCGTCCTCGAACGTGTTCAAGACCGCGCCCGCTTCATCCACGTGGACGAGTATCAGGATACGAACAAGGCGCAATATGAATTAACGCGGCTGCTGGCAAGTCGGGATCGTAATTTGTTGGTCGTGGGAGATCCCGATCAATCGATCTATCGCTTTCGAGGCGCCGACATTCAAAACATCCTCGACTTCCAAAAAGATTACCCCGACGCCAAGGTCTACATGCTCGAACACAACTACCGTTCGAGTGCGCGCGTGTTGGGCATCGCCAACAAGCTCATCGAGAACAACTCCGAGCGGTTGGACAAAACCCTGCGCGCCGTCAAGGAGGACGGGCACCCCGTTATGTTCCACCGGGCGACGGACCACCGGGCGGAGGGGGACTTCGTGGCGGAGTGGATCACGCGGCTGCACGCCCAGGGCCAACCCTTCAAGGACATGGCGATCCTGTACCGCACGAACGCCCAGTCGCGCGTGATGGAGGAGTCGCTGCGGCGGGTGCAGATTCCCGCGAAGATCGTGGGCGGCGTGGGCTTCTACGACCGCCGCGAGATCAGGGACATCCTGGCCTACGCCCGCCTTGCCATCAACCCGGACGACGACGTGGCGCTGCGCCGTATCATCGGGCGGCCCCGGCGCGGGATCGGCGACACGGCGTTAGAGAAGCTGATGGAGTGGGCGCGGGTCAACGGGACCTCGGTCCTGACCGCCTGCGCGAACGCCGTCGAGAAGAACATCCTGGAGCGGGGCGGGCAGAAGGCGGTCGAGTTCGCCGAGCTGATGCACGGGATGAGCGAGGCCGCCGACAACTATCTGCCCGGGCCGTTCCTCCGCTTCGTGATCGAGACGAGCGGTTATCTCGACCTGCTGCGTCAGGAGGGGCAGGAGGGCCAGGTGCGGATGGAGAACCTGGAAGAACTCGTCAACGCCGCCGAGGAGTGGTCGCAGACGAACGAGGGCACGATTGGGGACTTCCTCGACGACGCGGCCCTGCTCTCCAGCGTGGACGACATGCGGGCGAGGCAGGAAAACCGCGACGTGCCGGAAGACGCCGTGACCCTGATGACCCTGCACAACGCCAAGGGGCTGGAGTTCCCGGTCGTGTTCATCGTGGGGGCGGAGGAGGGCCTCTTGCCCAGCAAGAACTCGCTGCTGGAGGTGGGCGGCATCGAGGAGGAGCGCAGGCTCTTTTACGTCGGCATCACCCGGGCGATGGATCGCCTCTTCCTGACCGCCGCGCAAAACCGGATGCAATTCGGCAAGACGAACTCCACCGAGGACAGCCGCTTTCTGGAGGAGATCGAGGGCGGCTTCGACCCGGTGGACCCCTACGGCCAAGTCATCGAGTATCGGCAGAAGACGTGGCGCGATTTCCGCCCGTCCGCGCCGAGCCAACCCGCGCCCAGCGCTGTCAAGAACACCAGCCCGCTGACCTCGGAGCTGGCGTACCGGGGCGGCGAGAAGGTCACCCACCCCAAGTTCGGCGAGGGGCAGGTCCTCGCGGTGGCGGGCATGGGCGACCGGCAGGAGGTCACGGTGCATTTCCCGTCGGTGGGGGCGAAAAAACTGCTCGTCAAGTTTGCCAACCTCACCAAGGTCTGAGGCTCAGTTCCGCTCGACGAGGTGGCGCACCTCTCCGGGCCCGGCTCTCAGGAACTCGGCCACCGCGAGGGGGTAGAGGGGACGGGAGGCGATCTCGTCCAGCGGCAGCCAGTCGTAGAAGTAATCGGGGTTGTCGAGGACCGTGAATCTCTTATCGGGGAGGTCGGCGGGGGCCTCCATGCGGAGGTAGAAGCCGATCTCGTGCTGTCTCTTCTCGGGTGGGCCGAAGAAGTTTTCCAGCACGCCGACGAGGTGCATCGGTCCGGGGGGCGTGCCCGTCCCCTCCCGCCACTCGCGGGCAGCGCAGGTCGCCACGTCCTCGCCCGTGGAGAGGGCGCCGCCGGGGAGGAACCAGAAGCCGAGGCCCGGTGTCGTGTTCGCCAGCAGGCGGTCTCCTCGCACGCAGAGGATGGCGACGCGGACGCTGAATTTGAGGCCGCCGAGGGGGAGGCGAATGTCGGGCATGGGAGGCAGTGTGGCGGAAAGGTGGGGTGGGAGGGGCAGGGTGTCTTGCCACGGTTGGCCCCCACCCCCCTGCCCCCTATCCCCCGAGGGGGCAGGGGGAGCGGCGCTGCGCTGGTCAAGGGCACATGGGCAGCGTGGGTGGTCGGGTCCTTCTGAACGCAAGGTTTGATCTTGTCGCGTCCCATCGGCGGGCCCACCGTCTCGCTGCGCGAGCCGACGTGGCCGTGGGCCAGGAGCGTTCAGTTGAGGACATTCATGGAGCGTCTGGCTCGACGTTTTTAAAAGCGCAAAGGCTCAGGCTTTTCTACTCCCTCTCCCCTTGCGGGAGAGGGTTGGGGTGAGGGGGCGTGTGACCACCTCACCGTCACACCCTCTCCCGTGACCTGTCCCTCCCCCTGGTGGGGACTGGTACAGCTCGCGCCGCGAGACTCGCAGAGCTGCTTGCAGAGGCTGCGAGGGGGCGGCAAGCGTCAGCGTCCCTCTCAGGAGTCCCCGTGTTCCGCCTCCGCCCGCACGCTCTCGTCGGAATCCCCGCGCAACCGCTCGCGCACCTCCTCCGGCAGGTCGTCCCTCCCCGCCACGCTCAACCGCACCCCGTCGTCCGAGTCGGCGGCCAGCGTGGGGAACAGGGCAGGGGGGAGGAGAGGGTGGCGGGCAGAGGCGCGGCGCACCCCGGCGTTGGGGTCGGCGGCGAGGCGGCCCAGCACCTCGTCTCCCGGCGTCTGCGCGTAGGCGACGGCGCGGCGCACCTCGGGGTCGGGGTCGGCGGCGAGGCGGGCGAGGCGTTCCGGGCCGAGGTCGGGCCTGACGGCGAGGATGGTGCGGACGGCGGAGTCGGGGTCCGTTAGCAGCAGGTCGAGCACGCTGGGCGCCAGCTCCTCGGCGCTCGCCACATGCAGCCGGATGTCCTGCTCGGGCGCGCGGGCCAGGGCGAGGACCGCCTCCTCGGGCAGGTCGTTGCGCTCCAGCACGGCGCGGCGCACCGTCTCGGACTCGTCGGCGGCGAGGCGGGTCAGCCCCTCGGGGCCCGCGTCGGGGCGGCGGGCGAGGGCGGCGCGCACCTCGGGGTCGGCGTCGTGCTCGGCGCGGGTCAGCCACTCGGCGGGCACCCGCCACGCCTGGAGGGCCGCCGCGCGGACGAGGGGGTTCTCGTTCCCGGCCAGCCACTCGCGCACGTTCCGGGGCAGGTCCACCCGCCTTGAGAGCGTGGCGAGCACGTCGGTGTCGTCGTCCGTCGCCAGGGTCAACATGCAGTCGAGGGGCAGGTCGAGCCGCCGCGCCACGCTGGCCCGCACGATGCCGTGCCCGTCTCCGACGAGGGTCCGCAGCACGTCACCGGGGAGGTCCGTCCGCGCCGCCACCGACTTGCGCACGTCGTAGTCGTCGTCCGAGGCGAGTTGCCGGACGAGGACTTCGGGCAGGTGCGCCCGCCTCGCCACCGCCTCACGCACCTGCCACCCGGCGTCCTGGGCGAGCGCTTCCACCCGCGCGGGGCTGAGGTCTGCTCGTACCGCGAGCGCCGTCCGCACCCCGAAGTCCTCGTGCCGGGCGGCGCCGTCGAGGACCCAGCCGGGCGCCTCCGGGAGGGCGAGCAGCGCGGTCACGCCCTCCGCCGGGAAGGCCCCGAGCAGATTTGGGCGGGCGAGGCGCATCAGCGGCAGGCCGGGGTTGCCCAGCACCTCGCGCGGGAAGGCGGCGGCGAGCAGGCCCAGCACCTCGACGGGGGTGTTGGGATGTGCCGCCACCCGGGCCCGCACCCGCGCGTCGGGGTGGGCGCTCAGGCCCGAGAGGGTGTCCGCCGTCGCCCGTGGGGCGCCTGCCGCCTCCAGCGCCCCGAGTGGCCCCAGCGCGGTCAGGGTCCGGGGATCGAGTTCGGAGAAGGTCATGGGGTCCAATATGGCAGAGGGGAAGGAGGCTGGAACGTGTCAGGATGGACGCCTATGCGGGTGGCGATCCTGAGTGACGTGCACGGCAACCGTTTCGCGCTGGAGGCCGTGCTGGCCGACATCGCCAGCCTGACCCCGGACCTGATGGGCAATCTGGGCGACACGGTGTGGGGCGGGGCCGACCCGGCAGGGGCCTGGGCCCTCCAGATGCGGGAGGCGCCTCCCACCGTGCGGGGGAATACGGATGAGTTTCTGCTGGCCGATCCTGCCGAGCTAGACGCTGAGACGAGGGTGGGCCGCGAGTTTCTGGAACGCGAGCTGGGCGGGGTGCCGCCCGAACTCGCCGCGCTGCCCGTGACCGCGACCGTGGCGGACGGGGAGGTGCTTCTGGCGCACGGCAGCCCGACGAGCCCGTGGGACGCGCTTTTCCTGGTCGAGGAGGGCGACGCCGTGCGCCCTGCCCTGCCAGTCGAGATGCTGGAGCGGGTGGCCGCTTGGCCTGCCGCACGGGTGGTGGTCGTCGGTCACACCCACAAGGAACAGGTTGCTACGCGCCGGGGAGTGACCTTCGTCAACGCAGGCTCCGTGTCACGGCAGGGGCACGGAGACCCGGCGGCCCGCTGGGTGCTGCTCGAACGCCGTGCGGGCTTCTGGAACGTCACCTTCCGCCGCACCGCGTACGACGCGGAGGCCGCCGCCCGCTGGGCCGAGGCTCACGCGCCGAACGGGGACCAGGAGGCGCGGCAACTCCGGACTGGACTCCCGGGCTGACTCCCGGCTCCTACTCCTCCCGCGCCACCGTCTCGATCAGCCTGCGCGCGATGCTGAAGGGCGGCGGCAGGGTGGGGAGGTTGCCCACCGAATACCACCCCGCGTCCTCGATCTCGTCGGGCTGGAGGGTGAGGTCGCCGCCCGCGTACTCGGCGGTGAAGGCGATCATCAGCGAGTGCGGGAAGGGCCAGGGCTGGCTGAAGCGGTAACGCAGCCCGGTGATCTCGACCCCGACCTCCTCGCGCACCTCGCGGTGGCAGGCGTGTTCCAGCGTCTCGGACGGCTCCACGAAGCCTGCGAGCGCCGAGTACATGCCCGGCGCGAAGAGGGGGCCGCGCGCGAGCAGCAGCTCCCGGCCCTCTCCCTCCCCGCGGGTAATGAGCACCATCACCACCGGGGCGACGCGCGGGTAGGCGCTCAGACCGCAGTTCGGGCAGACCTTCGACGTCTCGCGCTCGGAGCGGACGGTCGGCGTGGCACAGGCCCCGCAGAAGCGGTGGGTTCGGTCCCACTCCACGATCTGTGCCGCGTACCCGGCGAGGCCGAACAGCTCCTCGGAGAGCACGCCGTATACGCCACGCAGGGGCCGGAGCGCGTGGCCCGGCGGCACCTCGCCCAACAGCCGCGCGCCGAAGACGGGCACGCCGTCCAGGAGGCCCAGCGGGTTCACGAGGTCCACGGGGAAGTCCTCGGCGCGGCCCTGGGGCAGCGTGCCGTCCTCCCGCAGCAGGAGGCGGCCTTCCCGGAAGACGAAGAGCGGCGTGCCCTCGGAGGGAGCCACCCGCACGGACGGCACGAAGGAGGCGGGGCGGATCATGCGGACCAGGATAGGCCGGGGCGGGCATCTCCACCGTGGCCTCAGGGGCGTGGTGCCCCGGTCCCCTCCCGTGTCCAGGTGTTGACCCGGACCCGCCGCCCGCCGTCCCGCACGAGGATCACCTCGTTCCGCCCGCCGTCCACCTCACCAGGCGCGCGCCACAGGAGGCGGCCCGTGTGGGCGTTCAGGCCGACCACGGCGCACCGCCGCCCGGTGCAACTCCGCCACAGCACGTCTACCGGACCGTATCCGACCATCGGGACGAGCCGGGCCTCCCGTGCGTCTCCGGGGATGGTCGTGTCCCAGGCGACGGACCAGACCCCGTGCGCTGCTGCCGTTCCAGCGCCACCCGCAGCCGTCCCTGCCCGTCCACCCCGCCGATCAGGTTGCCGTCGCCGAACGGCCCGTAAAACCGCACGGCGCTCACCCCGGCGTCACGCATCCAGTCGGCCCGCACCGGGAGGGGGGAGGCCACGGCGTCCGAGGTCAGCAGCAGGAGGAGAAGCGGGCGCATTCCCCCAGTCTGGTCCCGCCCGCTGACCTGTCCGTGACCCTCACTCCTCCAGCCGCAGCACATCCCCGAAGGGAAAGCCCTCGTCCTCCAATCCACCCGGCGGCACCACCCAGAGGGTCGGCATCTTGGGGGGCTGTTCGGGAAAGTCCCCGTACCCGTCCGTCAGGTAGACGAGCACGTCGGGCTCGTGCGTCTCGCTGAGCGCAAAGATGGGCCGGAAGTCCGTTCCCCCGCCCCCCTGCGGCTGCGGGATCGCGTCGCCGGGGCGCAGCTCGAAGGGACCGTACGCCTCCGTGTCCGCGTAGTAGAGGATCGCCTTGACGTGCGGGTAGGCGCCCAGGACCCCCTGCACCTCCGCGACGAGGGCTCTGACGGCCTGATCGTCCACGCTGCCCGAGGTGTCCACGGCGACGAGGGCGGTCAGCGACTCGTCGTCCAGCGCCTCCAGGTACAGCCCGCGCCCCACGAAGCGGCGGTCGAAGCCCCCGAAGTCCACCGGAGTCCGCGCCAGGAAGCGCCACAGTTGCGCCCGCCAGTCGAGCCGGGACGGGGCCAGCCGGGCGAGTTCGCGGTGGGCGCCGAGGGGATCGTCTCCCTTCCCGCCCGTCATCGCGTCCACGCTGCGGGCCTGGGCCACGGCCTGCCGCCACTGCCGCGCGGCGTTCTGGCCCGACTTGCTCCCCTTCGGCGGCGCGTCGGAGGGCGGGCCGTCGAGCAGGTCGTCCTGGTCCTCCTCGCCCTCGTTCGCCTCCTGCCCCTCCAGGGCGGAGTACACCTCCTCCACGCTGAGCTTTTCCAGGTGCTCGTCGCGCGCGGCCTGGGGCGGGGTCGGCAGCCCGGCGGCGGCCACCATCCCGTTCACGATGGTGTCGGCGGCCCGGTTCCAGCGTTTCTTCTCGCGCGGCCCGCGCCGCTCCACGTGCGAGAGCGCCGCGTGCAGCACCTCGTGGAGCAGCAACCCGTCGAGCACGTCGGGGGGCAGGCTGGCCGCGACCTCGGGATTGACGTACACCCGCTCGCCGTCGGTGCCCGCCGCCACGACCTCCTTCGAGGGCACAAACTCCGCGTGCAGCAGCAGGGTGGCGAAAAAGGCCGACTTGCCGCGCAGGCGCAGGCGCGAGCCGGAGATCAAGCGTCCGAAGTCGGGGGGGGTCATGCGCGCCCCCGGCGCGGGAAGTGGCTCGTGGTCAGTGGGAAGTGGGAGAGAGCCAAACCACGACCCACCAACCACTCCCCACTGACCACTGACCGTCTCCTCCTTCCGCCAGCGCCAGCGTTCCCTGCACCAGCGCCGCCAGCCGCTCGTCGCGTCCGAGGAGCCCGGCCAGCTCGCCGAGTTGCCCGATGGCCTGGAACTTGCTCACCAGCGTGGCGACGTAGAGTTGCAGCCACTCGGGCCCGGCGCTCTCCGAGAGCCACTGGAAGGCGTGGTACGCCTCGTCGGCATCCGCAGCGCGGGCGGCGAGCCCCACGACGGCGGCGTAGCGGACGCTGGGCTCGTCGGGCAGCCTCAGGCCCCCCCCCTGGCCGCGCAGCACCAGGCCGAGGTCGGGCAGTTGCTCGTACAGGCGCACGAAGGCGGCGAACTCGGCCCCGGCGGCCTCCCCCACGGCGGGGGACAAGTCGAGGCGGGCGCGGTGAAGCTGCGAGGCCATCTCCCAGGCGCGCGGGCTGGGCCACGCGGGCTGCGCGGGGTCGAGGCGGTGCAGCAGTTCGGGGCGGAAGGTGAGAAAGGCGATGACATGTTCGTGCAGGCCGCGGCCCAGCGCGTACGCCCGCCACGAGTCGAAGTCGGGCCGCACGGTGAGGTGCAAAAACCGGTTGGCGAGGGGCGCGGGCATGTCGAACACGCTGGCGCGGTCTTCCTTGCGGTTCCCGGCGGCCCACACGAACCAGCCTTCCGGCAGCTCGTAGCTCCCCACCCGGCGGTCGAGGATGAGCTGCTGGGCCATCCCCTGCATCGTGGGCGGCGCCATGTTCACCTCGTCCAGAAAGAGGATGCCGCGGCCCGACCGGGGCAGGAATTCGGGCGGGTACCACCGGCTGACGCCTCCCCCCTGTCCGCCTGGCTCGGGCACGGGCAGGCCGCGCAGGTCGGTGGGGGCGAGCTGCGAGAGCCGCACGTCCACGAACTCCAGGCCGTGCCGATCTGCCACCTGCGCGACCACGCTGCTCTTGCCCACGCCGGGCGGTCCCCAGATCATCGTGGAGAGCTTGAGCCCGCCGTTGGCGAGGGCCGAGAGGTACGCTTGCAGTTCGGTGGGAGTGAGGCTCACGGGGAGAGGGTAGCGCGCGGAGGTGGGGTGGCGGGCCGCCGGGTCGGGCAGCGTGAAAGGAGCTGGATGAACAGGGACTCAGGGTTCCCGGCCTACGCGATCCGGGAGTGGCCGGGCTTCATGAACGGATGGCCGTCTCAGCCTGCTGCCCAGTCCGGGCCCGCCCTCCCGGCCTCCCGTGTCAGGGGGTGCCTCGCAACTCCTGCTAGACCAGGCGTACTGGGGCGAGCGCCCTCAAACGGGAATAGCAGCGGCTTCGTGTCGGCTGACGTGGTGTTTCCACCCGTTGACCCCCGGGTGTGGACTGTACCGACGAGCCGGGCGGTTGACGAGAATGTGAGTGAGGGATCAAGTCCGGGCCAAGAGGAACCCGGACGAAGGGTGAAATCGCTCACACCCCAGGCTCCTAGGCTGACTCCCAGCAGACGCTCGGCGCCGCGACGCCACAAACCTCAGCGTGCCCTGCTGACGAGGAGGCCCTATGATCCCCACCTTTCCGCGACGCACCCTGTTGACGGGTGCCCTGCTGTTGAGTCTCGGTACGGCGCTGGCCCAGACGAACACCACGCCCGCGGCCCCCACCTCCGCGCCCGCCACGAGCACTGAGGCGCTGCCCGCGCAGACCACGCTGACCCTGCCCTCGGGCGAGCTGACCCTGCCGTACCTGACGGGCGCCACGCCGCTGCGTAGCGTCAAGACGGCCACGGGGGTCGGTGTCGTCTACAGCGGCACCATTCCCGACGCGCTGGAGAGGTACGGCCAGGCGCTCGTGACGGCGGGCTTCACCGCCATCGCCGCCCCGACCACGCCCTCGGCGGCTGAGGCGACGACCGACACGGCGGCCAGCGGCACGGCGGGGACGACGGATACGGCGGCAGGCACCGCAGGAACGACGGCGACCACGGGGACGACGGATTCTTCGGCCACGACCGGAACGACGGGCACCACAGCGGCGGGGACCACCACGGGAACGACCGGCACCACGGACACCTCGGCCACCGGAACGACGGGAAGCGCAGGAAGTACGGACACGGCAGCGACCGGCACCTCGACCACGGGGACGACGGGAAGCGCGGACGCTACGGGCACGACAGGCACGGCAGCGACCGGCACCTTAGCCACGACGGGGACCACGGACACCTCCGGGAGTGCTGGAACGACCGGGACGGCAGGGACCACCGATTCCTCGACGACCGGCGCCGCCACAGGCACGACGGACACCTCGACGGCGGGGACGACCACCGGGGCGACCGGCACGGCCACCGGAGCCTCCTCGGCGGGAACGACCGGGACCACCGGGACTTCGGCGGCGGGGACCACCGACACCGCCAGCGGCACGACGGGGACGACGGACACGGCTGCCGGAACCGCGGGAACGACCGGAACTTCCGCCTCCACCACGGGAACGGCGGAGAATTCGGCCACCACCGGGACGGCGGGCACCACGGACGCGACCACCACGACCGGAGCGGCGGGCACGGGCAGCACCCCGACCGACGCGACGGGCATCGGTGCCCAGGTCTCGTACTTCGAGCGGAACGGTCAGCGCATCCGGGTGGAGGTCCGGCAGGTGCTCGGCTTCACCACCGTCCTCCTGACGCCCGCGTAAGACCCGAACGGCGGCGCAAAGGGACCCACTGCCTCTGGCGGTCGGTCCCTGTCTTTTTCTCTCACGGGCAGACTGAAGTGGTCACCGCAGCGGCACCTCGAACCTCCTCCGGCCCTCGAAGCGGGCGACGGAGGTATACCCGACCCGCTCCAGCAATGCCACCGCCTCGGGAAAGCCCGCCGCGACGTGCCCGGGGCTGTGCGCGTCCGAGCCGAGGGTGACGGGCACGCCGTGGTGGCGGCACACCGCCAGCAATTCTTCGCGCGGGTAGGGCTCGCCGAGCCCCTTGCGCCACCCGCTCGTGTTGAGTTCGATGGCGACCCCGCTTTCCGCGATCACCCGCACCGTCTCCTCCAGCCGGGGCGTGATGCCGAGGTCGGGGATGTGCCCGCGCGTCTTGAGGCAGTCGAGGTGCCCGAGGATGTCGTACGCCCCGCTGCGGGCGGCGGCCTGGGTGGTCAGGAGGTAGTCCTCGTACACGTCCTCCGCCGTGCGGCCTGCGGGCAGCTCGGGCGAGAAGATACTCCACCCGCCCAGCCAGTGCACGCTGCCGATCACGTAGTCGAGGGGGTACTGCCGCCACAGGGTGCGGTAGTGGTCGTCCCAGCCCAGCACGTAGTCGCTCTCCACGCCCAGGCGCACGGCGATCTGTCCGGCAAAGCGGTCCCGAACCTCGTGCATCTCGCGCACGTAGGTGGGGAACTCGTGGCGCGACATGGCGGTGCCGGGGCGCGGGTGCGGATCGTCGCCTAGGTGGTAGATCGGGCTGTGGTCGCTCAGGCCGATCTCGGCGAGGCCCGCGCGAATCGCCGCCTGCACGTAGTCCGCGAGGTGGCCGCCCGCGTGGCCGCAGCGGTGGTGGTGGGTGTGGTAGTCGGCGAGCATGGCCCCTCCTGAGGTCCGCTCAGGGTAGCGGCTTTCTTCCGCCTTTCCCCACGTTCGCCACCGGGCGCCCCCGCGTATGCTGATCGGGCTTCCCCACCCGGTTCGGGCCCCCCTGCCCGCTATACTTTGACTCAGTTCAAATTTAGGGTTCAAAGTTTTTGCCCCACCCCTGCCCGAGGAGACCTGCTTTGCTGCCGCTCGAACACAAAATCCTGTTCTTCGTCTTCGCCCTGATCGCGGGGGCCTTCGGCCTGTGGGGCTTTTACCGCCTGTCCCTGCGGATTCGCCGCGGCGTGCCCGCCACCGAGCCCCGCTGGGACAACCTGCCGGGGCGTCTCGGCTACGCCCTGCGGACCACGCTGACCCAGGAGCGCACCTTCCGCCGCCGCCCGTGGGTGAGCTTCTTCCACGCCTTCATCTTCTACGGTTTCACCTACTACCTGCTCGTCAACATCGTGGACGGGCTGGAGGGGTACGTCCACTTCAACATCCACTCGGACACCTTCCTCGGCGCGGCGTACAACCTGCTCGCCGACGTGCTGAGCTTCCTGGTGCTGTTCGGTGTCGTCGCCCTGGTGATCCGGCGGCTGTTCACGCCCTCGAAGCGGGACTTCAAGTTCACTGAGAAGACGCTGCTGCATCCCTCTCTCAAGCGCAACTTCATCCTGCGCGACTCGCTGATCGTCTCCGCGTTCATCTTCTTCCACGTCGGCAGCCGCGTGCTCGGGCAGGGGGCCAAGATGGCGCAGGAGGGAGGCGACGCCTTCCAGCCGTTCTCGACCTTCGTCGGGAACACGCTCTTCGGCGGGCTGAGCGAACAGGCCTTGCAAGGCTGGCGCGTCTTCGGGTACTGGGGCGCGCTCGGCTCGGTCCTCGCCTTCCTCGCCTACTTCCCCTTCTCCAAGCACATTCACATCTTCGCGGCGCCGCTCAAGTACACGGTCAAGCGGCCCGTGCCGACTGGCGTGATCCCGCCGATGAAGGGGCTGGAGGAGGCGATGGAGGCCGAGGAGCCCAAGCTCGGTGTCCAGAAGCTCGAAGACCTAGAGTGGCCCCGGTTGCTCGACGCCTACGCCTGTATCCAGTGCAACCGCTGCCAGGACGTGTGCCCGGCGAACGCGACCGGCAAGGCGCTCAGCCCGGCGGCGCTGGAGATCAACAAGCGCATGGAGCTGAACGTGATCGCGGCGCACCCCAGCCCCTTCGCCTTGAAGCCCGCCCCCTTCGAGTCCGGCGCCCCCACCGCCCACCCCCTGCTCGAATTCGCCATCAACGAGGAGTCGGTGTGGGCCTGCACGACCTGCGGGGCGTGTATGCAGGTCTGCCCGGTGCAGGACGAGCAGATGCTCGACATCATCGACATCCGCCGCCATCAGGTCATGGTCGCGGGCGAGTTCCCGCCGCAGCTCCAGACCGCTTTTCGCGGCATGGAGCGCGCGAGCAACCCCTGGGGCATCGCCCGCGACAAGCGCATGGAGTGGGCCGAGGGGCTGAGGGTTCCGACGATTGACGAGAACCCAGAGCCCGACGTGCTGTACTGGGTCGGCTGCGCCGCGAGCTACGACCCCGGCGCGCAGAAGGTGGCCCGCTCCTTCGTGCAGCTCCTCGACAAGGCGGGGGTGAGTTACGCGGTGCTCGGCAAGAAGGAGGCGTGCACGGGCGACTCGGCCCGCCGCTCGGGCAACGAGTTCCTGTTCCAAAGCCTCGCGCAGGAGAATGTCGAGACGCTGAACACGGTGCGCCCCAAACTCATCGTCTCCACCTGCCCCCACTGCATGAACGCCATCGGGCACGAGTACAAGCAGCTCGGCGGCGACTACCAGGTCATCCACCACACGCAGTACCTGGAAAACCTCGTCACGGCAGGCAAGCTCCCCCTCGCCCAGCTCGGCGAGTCCGTCACCTACCACGACCCCTGCTACCTGGGGCGCCACAACGGCGTGTACGACGCGCCGCGCACCCTCATCACGCGGATGGCGGGCGAGGTGCTGGAACTCGAACGCGCCCGCGACAACTCCTTCTGCTGCGGGGCGGGCGGCGCCCAGTTCTGGAAGGAGGAGGAAGAGGGCCGCGAGCGCATGAGCGACAACCGCTTCCGCGAGATTCAGGCCCGATTGGACGGAGCGACGCAGGCCGTCCGCGAGCATGAGCAGACCGGCAAGGTCGTGGCGGTGGGCTGTCCCTTCTGCAAGTCGATGCTCAACTCGACGCCCGAGAAGGCGGGGCGCGACGACATCGTGGTGCGGGATGTGGCCGAACTGATGCTGGAGAGCGTGCAGCGCGCGACCGGGGAGTGGATGGCGCCGACCGAGGCGCCCGAGAGCACGCTGGAGGACTCCCCCATCCCCACCGTACCCATCACGGCGCAACCCGTGGCCCACAGCGGCGAGACCCCGGGAGCGGGCGCCGACCCGGACATCCTGGGCCAGACGAGCGCCGAGGTGATCAACGCCCAGCCCGGCAGTCCCCTGGGCAACGCCCACACCCAGCCCGAGCCGCAGGCCACGGTGCCCAGCCCGGTCACCTCCAGCTCGGCGGATTCGTCGCCGCGCAAGGCCTGGAAACCCAAGGGTGGGGGAGACGACGTGGGGGCAGTCGCCACCAGTCAGCCGCCAGTCGCCAGCGAGACGGGGGCCGAGGGCAGTGTGCCCGCGCGCAAGGCCTGGAAGCCGAAAGGTGGTGGGGACGACGTGAGCGCCGCGCCCGTGGCGGAGGCGGCCAGCACCCAGCCGCCAGCGGCCAGCGAGGCACCTGCGGACGGTGTGCCTGCCCGGAAGGCGTGGAAGCCCAGGGCTGCCCCCGACGATGTGAGCGCCGCCCCGGTCACCCCGGAAGTCCAGACCGAGCCCCAGAGCACGACCGAGGCTGCCCCGGCCCGCAAAGCCTGGAAGCCGAAGGCAGCCCAGCCGGAGGTACAGGCGGGCGAAACACCGTCTGAGACCACACCCGTGGCCGCCGCACCTGCCCCGGAGGTTACGCCCTCGCAGGGAGAGCGGAAGAAGTGGAGTCCGAAGGGTGCCTCCGCGCAGGCTGCGCCAGAAGTCTCGGTCCAGCCCCAACCCGAAGCCTCAGCCCCCGTCGCCGAGGCCACCCCAGCTTCCCAGACCCCGGCCCCCCAGCCCGGCGAGCGCAAGAAATGGGCGCCCAAGGCCGCCGCGAGCGCTGCGCCCGCCGAGGCTTCCGACGCCCCGGTGGAGGCCGTGCCCCCGGCCCCCGTCGCCCAGCCCGCCTTCGTCGCCCCCTCCGGCGAGCGTCCGAAATGGCAACCCAGGGTGAAGGCGGAGGCCAGCGTACCCGCGCAGCCCGTCGCCGAAGCGGCTCCCCAGCCCGAGCCGGCCACGGTCGAGCCCGTGACGGACGAGACGGGCTCAGGCGGACGCAAGAAGTGGGTGCCGAAGAAGAGGGAATAGGCTCCAGGTGCAGGCGAGGTGCCGCTTCCCCCGGGGGCGGCGCCTTCGCTTTGCGTTCACCCAGCGCCACCCCGCCCACGGTTCGCCCCTGCTGACGGACTATCCTCGGCCCCATGACCGTCGCCCCACCCCATGACCCCCCGACCCGCCACCAGACCGCCGAGCAGGTCCGCGCTTTTTTCGATGCCCACCGCACGGTTCGTCACTACAAGCCCGTGGCGATGCCGCCGGATCACCTGGGCGCCATCCTGCACGCGGCCCAGCGGGCTCCGACGGACGCGACCGCGCAGCTCTACTCCTTCATCCGCCTGAAAGACGCCGGGGTGCGCGAGCGGGTCGCGGCCCTCACCACCAACGCCCACATCGCCCAGGCGTCCGAGAGCTTCGTGGTCTGCCTCGACGTGCGCCGCACCCGCCGCGTGCTGGAGGCCGCCGGGCACGTGCCGGGCGAGTGGCCCGCCATCGCCGTGCATTTCGGGATCGGGGACGCCGCGCTCGCCGGGCAGAACATGCTCCTCGCCGCAGAGATGCTGGGCTACCAGGGCTGCTGGATCGGCGGGGTGATGAACAACCTGGAGGCCCTGATCGAGGAGTTGCGTCTGCCGGAGGGCGTCTTGCCCTACGCGGCGCTCACCATCGGCGTGAGCGACGAGCCTACCCCCTACCGCCCCCGCCTGCCGCGAGAACTCGTCGTCCACGAGGACGCCTACCGCGACGCGGACGAGGGGGAGCTGCGGGGGGCCACCGAGGTCATGAACCCCATCGCGGCCAGGCAGGGTCAGCCTGGCGACTGGGCCCGGCTGCTGCGCGCCTACTTCGGTCAGGGGGGCAGCATGGAGGAGCGCGAGCTGGGGCTGGTGGCGGCCCTCGGGCGGCAGGGGCTCCGGGCGGGAGACCGGCAACGCCGCGAGGAGGAGTAAACGGTTCGGAGCGGCAGGGTAGAGTCCCCGTGTGACCCTCCTCACCGTCGTCCGCGCCGACGCCTCCCACCTCGATGCTCTCGTTCCCCTGTTCGACGGCTACCGCCAGTTTTATGGGCAGGCGAGCGACCCGGAGGGCGCGCGGGCCTTCCTCGCCGAACGGCTCGACCGTGGCGAGTCCGTGATCTTCCTCGCGCTGGACGGTGGGGCGCCACTCGGCTTCACGCAGCTCTACCCGTCGTTCACGTCGGTGGGGATGCGGAGGCTGTGGATTCTCAACGACCTCTTCGTCGCGCCGCAGGGACGGAAGCGGGGTGTGGGGCGGGCGCTTCTAGAACGGGCGAGACAACACGGCCTGGAGACGGGCGCCGTGCGGCTGACCCTCTCGACGGCCACCAACAACGTGAGCGCCCAAACTCTTTACGAGGCCCAGGGCTGGCGGAGGGACGAGGACTTCTACACCTACAACCTCACCCTCTGATTTTGCGTCTATCCTCCCCCCATGCCTGACGCCCGCTCCGACTACGACCTGACCACCCTCGCCGCCCGCGCGGGGGAGGAGGCGCGGCCCAACCTCAGCACCCCGCTCGTCGAGCCCATCTACCAGTCCACCGTCTACGCCTACCCCGACCTGGGCGCCCTGGAACGCGCGATGAGCGGCGAGGAGCCCAGCAGCTTCTACTACCGCAATGGCACGCCGAACGCCGCGACGCTGGAGCGGGCGCTGGCGAGCCTGGAAGGGACCGAGGGGGCACTCGTGGCGGCGAGCGGCATGGCCGCGATCAGCGCCGCGCTGCTGGGGGTGCTGGGGGCCGGGGATCACGTCGTCGCGGACGCCCGGGTGTACGGGGTCACCTACGCCCTGCTCGCCGAGGAGTTTCCCCGGCTGGGCATCACGGTCACCTTCGTGGACGGCTGCGACCTCGCCGCCGTGGAGGCCGCCTTTCGCCCCGAGACGCGGGTGCTGCACGCCGAGAGCCTGACCAACCCCCTGATGACCGTGCCCGACGTGCCCGCGCTCGCCCGCCTCGCCCACGACCGGGGCGCCCTGCTGAGCGTGGACAACACCTTCGCCAGCCCCGCCGTGTTCCGCCCGGCCCTGCACGGCGCCGACCTCGTGACCCACTCCGTCAGCAAGTACCTCAGCGGCCACTCGACCGCCTTCGGGGGCGTGGCCTGCGGGCGGGGGGACCTGATCGCCTCCGCCCGGACCCGCCTCCTGCGGCTGGGGGGCACCATCAGTGCCTTCGACGCCTGGATGACCCTCCAGGGCCTCAAGACCCTCGGGCTCAGGATGCGGGCGCACTCGGGCAACGCGCAGGCGGTGGCGGACGTGCTGGCGAACCATCCCCGGGTGCGGGCGGTGTACCACCCCGGCCTCTCCAGCCACCCCCAGTTCGTGCGGGCGCAGGAGTTGTACCCTCAGGGCTTCGGCGGGATGCTCAGCGCCGACATCGAGGACGCCCCCGCTTTCGTCCGTGCGCTCTCGGGCCGCATCCCCCTCGCCCCCAGCCTCGCCGACGTGGTGACGACCCTTTCGTGGCCCTGGGGCACCTCCCACCGCGCCCTGCCCGAGGGCGAGCGCCGCCGCCTGGGCATCACCCCCAACCTGCTGCGTCTCTCGGTCGGGATCGAGGACATCGGCGACCTGCTGGGGGACATCGAGGGAGCTTTGGAGCAAAGTGGGGGCTGAAGGCCAAAAACCTTCTGCCATCCACCCTCTGCCTTCCGCATGTTCTCTCACGCCATCGGCTTCGACGACGCCCCCTTCCCCCGCGAGCACCGGGGAGATGTGCGGGTCTTCGGCACCGTGTTCGCGCGACACACCCTGCACGGCGTGGTCAGCGGGCGGGTGCGGCGGGACGGTCGCAACAGCACGCCCGAACTCGCCCGGCTGGTGGAGGCGAGCGGGGCGGCGGAGCACCTGCACCTGATCCTCCTTCAGGGGGTGGCGCTGGCGGGCTTCAACGTGGTGGATGCTCCCACCCTGAGCCGGAGCACCGGGCTGCCCGTGCTGATCGTGGCGCGGCGGCCCCCGAACCTGGAACGCATCCGCACGGCTCTCCTGACCCGCGTGCCGGGCGGGGCGCGCAAATGGCGTCTGATCGAGGCGCTGGGCGAGGTGGAGCCCTGCCGGGGCGTCTTCGTGCAGCGGGTGGGGTTGACCCTCTCGCAAGCCGAGACCGCCCTTGCCACGCTGACGGTCACCGGTCGCGTTCCCGAACCGCTGCGCGCCGCCCACCTGATCGCCGGGGGGTGACACGGGGCAGCAGCCGGGGAGGGAGGGTGCAGTTCAGCGGGCCTTCGCCCGCTCCTCCAGCTCGCGCAGGTGCCGGATGCGCTGGGCCGTGCCGGGGTGGGTCTGGAGAAGGTCCTCGACGCGGCTGCCCGCCTCCACGTCGGTCTCGTCGGCGTTCCGGTCCTGCGTCTCCAGCCGGGCGAGGAGGTCGCGCAGCGGTTTGGTGGTGCCGTACTCGCGCAGCAGGAAGCGGGCCGCCACCTCGTCGGACTCGGTTTCGGCGGCCCGTGAGTAGCCGCTTCGCAGCAGCGCGGCGGGCACGGCGGCGGCGAAGGTGCCCGCGCTGATCAGGTCGCCCGTCACCGCCACCGTGAGCAGGCTCAGCCCGAGGCCCTGGTACACCCCGGCGAGGCCGTGGCGGTGCGTCACGTGCCCGGCCTCGTGCGCGAGCACGCCCGCCAGCTCCCGGTCGTCGCGCGCGAGCCGCACGAGCTGGTCGGTCATGAAGACCGTGCCCCCCGGCAGCGCGAAGGCGTTCGCCCCCAGCTCGAAGGGCGCGTCCTGGGGTGCCCCATCCCGCAGCAGCAGGCGGTAAGGGTAGTCGCCCCCCACCCGGGCAGTCACCCGGCGAAACACCCGCTGGAGCTGGGCCTGCCGCGCCGCGCTCAGGCGGCTGGGACCCACGTAGCCCTGCCCCTCCAGCAGCTCGACGGTCTCGCGGTCGAAGGTGGCGAGCACCGTGTCCGGCGTGGCCGTGGCCGCCGTGCGGGCCAGCGCGGGCAGACCGAACGCCACGAAGCCCCACGCGAAGAGGACCATCAGGGCCACCGCCCCGAGCGCCGTGCCCCAGCGCGACTCCAATCTCCGCACCCGCCCCAGTCCCCGGTTGCGGCCCAGCCGGGCCTCCAGGGCGCTTACCCCCGCGTCGTCCGCCGTCTCGAAGCGTGCGCCGCCCGGGAACTTGAGCACGCGGCGGATGCCGGGGATGGGCGGGTCGATGCCGAGTTGCGTGATCTCCCAGCGGGTCTCCAGCCCCCCCTCGGCGCGCAGCACGAGCGTGCCCCCGCTCACCTCCAGCGTGGCGGCCCGGTCGCGGCTCGTGCGCCCGTCGAAGTACACGCCGGAGAGGGTGAGGGTGGGGGGGGCGGGATCGGTCACGGTGTCCCTCGCGGGCTCAGAAGCCCAGGTTGATGTCGAGCAGTTCGGTGGCCGCCTCGCCGAGCGCGTTCTCCTCGGGCGTGAAATCGGCGCAGAAGGCGTCGAGGCTCTGGATCGCCCGCACCTGCACCCCCGACATCACGTAGCGGGTGCGGCGGACGGCGGCCCAGGGCGTGGCGAGCCCCAGGGTGAGCACCTGCGCGACCGTGTTCGACACCCCGATCCACACCAGCCGCCACGGGCTGAAGGTGGCCTGCGTCCGGACCACGCCCCCGACCTCCACCCGGTTGAGGACGTACCGGAGGGTGGCGGCGCGGACGTACTGCCACGCGACCCCGTAGAGGGCCAGCAGCCCCGCGTAGAGGATAACGATGCCCGCGATGATGCCCGGTCCAGGCAGGCCTCCAACCACGTCGAAGTCGCCCAGAATCCCCAGGCCGACCAGCAGCGCGATCACCGGCACGGCGAGCAGCAGCCCGCCCCCGATGGCGACCGCCAGCCCCGTCAGCCCGATCACGTAGAAGTCGCCCACGTCCCCCCGGAAGGTCGCCCGCGCGCTGCCGTACGCCGCGTTTTCCACCTGATAGCGCCGCTGCATGAACCACGCCCACGGCAGGGCCAGCCCGCCCGAGAGCACCGCCGCGACGTTCGCCAGCCCGTAGGCCGTGTACGCGCCCCCCGCCCGCCCGTGGTGCCGGAAGCGCAGCCCCCGGTGCGTGGTGCTCACCGCGAGGAAGCGCAGCGACTTCATCACCAGCCACGGGTACAGCGCGACGAAGAGCACGCCGATCACCCCGGCGACGATCTCCCAACCCTGGAATTGCAGGTTGGTGGCGAGGGTGTAGGTCAGGAAAAAGGCCCCCACGATCAGGTAGCCGCGCAGCAGGGCGAGGGGGCTGGCCGTGTACTCGAAGTTCTGCCCGTCCAGCCAGGTGTGCCCGTAAAAATACTGCCGCTGCCGCACCCGCGCCCAGGGGAGGTACAGCCCCAGCGTCACGACGGTCAGCGCCAGGTTCACGATCCAGATGCGGAAATACTCGCCCGATTGCCCGGTAAAGCTCAGCGGGTGGGTCGCCGCCGTAGGGGCGGTGGGCAGGTGCGCGACCTCGGCCACCACCCGCGGCACCTCCCGGGTGGGGGGACCGGGCGGGACGGGGGAGGAAGAGGTCAGGTCGGGCCGCTCGGTCATGAACGCATCCTAAAGCCGGGGCCGAGCGGGCGGACCGCATCTGCCGCCACACGTCGGGTGGTGGGGGAGGGGGGTGGTCCCCGCCGGGTCGGCCCCGGTCCCGTGATCAGGGGGCCTCTCCCCAAACGAAAGGGGCGAACGCGGCGCGGCGCTCACCCCCTGGAAATTGGCCTGGAATTACCAGCGGCTGCCGCCACCCCGGTTGCCGCCGCCCATGTTGCTGCCCCCCATCGGGGCGGGCGCGGCGTTCGTCACGACGACGTTCTTGGCCTGCGGGCCCTTGTTGCCCTGGCCCGCCTCGACCTCGAATTCCACCTCGTCGCCCTCGTTCAGCTTGCGGAATCCGCCGCTCTGGATGGCGCTGTAGTGCACGAACACGTCCGGGTTGCCGGGATGCTCGATAAACCCGTACCCTTTTTCGACGTTGAACCACTTCACTCGACCTTGAGCCATAACTCTCCTTGCATCTCACACGTCGCGGACCCGGCAACCCGCCCTCTGAGCCGGTACCTCTGGATGGGGTCGGACTGGAGACAAGTGGAGTATCGCACGATAGATGCCTCCACGTGAACAGGTCTGCCTGGTGATGATGGTGGGGGGGGTCACGTATACTCCGCCCATGCCTTCACGGTCCTCCCCGTCCGGCGCCACCCCTGGCGCGGGCGGCATCGTGCTGGATACAGGGGGCCGGGTGCTCCTCGTGCGCTACCGCAGCGGCGCCTGGGCCTTTCCCAAAGGTCACGTCGAGCCGGGCGAGACGCTCGCGCAGACCGCCGTGCGCGAGGTGCGCGAGGAGACCGGCGTCACGGCGAGCCCCCTGGGTCCCCTCCCCGAGACGCGGTACACGAACGACCGGGGCGAGGCGCGGGTGATCCACTGGTTCGCCATGCGCGCGGCCCAGGGCACCCCGCCTACCCTGGAGGCCACCTTCACGGAAGGGGGGTTTTTCCCCCCGGACGAGGCGGCGGCCCGGCTGACCTACCCCGAAGACCGCGAGCTTTTGCGCGCCGCCCTGGCGTCCGTTCCCCCGGTGGGACGGACGTAACCCCCCACGATCCCTTCCCGGAGGCCCCATGCCGCTCTACGCCCTCGACGGCGCCGTCCCCCAGCTTCACCCCACCGCGTTCCTCGCTCCCAGCGCCGACCTGATCGGCACCGTGACGGTGGGGGAGGAGGCCAGCGTGTGGTTCGGTGCCGTGGCCCGGGGCGACATCGAACCCATCGTGATCGGCCCGCGCTGCAACGTGCAGGACGGGGCCGTGCTCCACACCGACGCGGGCTACCCCTGCGTGCTCGACTCGGACGTGACGGTCGGCCACCGCGCGGTCGTTCACGGGGCCCGCTGCGCGCCGGGCAGCCTGGTGGGCATGGGCGCGGTGATGCTCAACGGCTCCAGCCTCGGGGCGGGGGCCGTGCTCGCGGCGGGGGCGCTCCTGCGCGAGGGTGAGCACGTCCCGGGCGGGATGCTCGCCGTGGGGGTGCCCGCCCGGGTGGTCCGCCCGGTGGAGGCGACGGAAAACGCCGCGCGGTACGTGCACAACGGCGCCCGGTACCGGCAGGGCCTCGCTCCGGTGCCTGTGGACGGGGACGGGGCCGTGGAGGTCGCACGGTGACCCCGCCCGAGGAACCCCGTCAGCCCGACCGCCAGGGCCGCCGCCGTCAGGTCCACCTGCCTTCCTCCCTGCCCCCGGGTGAGCCCGCCGAGGACCCGTCCGAGGAACTGGACGAACTCGTCCCCGAACTCCGCCCCATGTTCCCGGGCGCCGAGCCCTTCCTGGCCCGCTTCCTGCCCCAGGTGCCCCCGACGCACCTGGGCCTGAGCAACCGCTTTTGCGACCTGCACGCCTTCCTCAAGGCCCTGCACGACGGGGCGTGGTGCGGGTACCTGCACGCCTCCCTCGGGGAGCAGAACGCCTACGTCCTGCTCTTCGAGGGCCGGACGGTGACCGCCGCCGCCTCGGGGGCCACGGGCGAGCAGGCCCTCGGCGACCTGCTGCACCTCTACGAGCAGGGGGCCGCCCTGAGCGCCTACGCCCTGGCGCCCACTCTCGCGCACGTCCTGAGCGGCGTGGGCTCGCGGGCCTGGAAGTTCAACCTCACGGAAGACTTCACGGGCCTGCACGCCCGGCCCACGGGCGCGATCTTCTACGCCCGCGGTCAGATCGTCGCCACCATGCCCGCCACCCTGCCCTACGAGGGGGCCTTTCCCGCGCCGCTGCGCCCACAGACCCTGATCCTGCCGCGCAGCCTCGCCGGGTGGGCGCACCGCCAGTACGACCTCACCCTGCGGGGGAGGGACGCCGTGAACCCCATCACCGACGTGTACCTCACCTTCCGCGCACGGCACGGCACGGCGGGGCTCGCCCTCCCGCGGGCGCCGCGTGAGGGCCTCTCGCCCGCCGAACACGCCCTGCGCGCCGACGCCGCGCTGCACGATCTGGAGCCCCTGATTCAGGAGTTCGTGAAGACGGGGTACATCCAGGCGGGGTAGGGGGAGGCGGGGAGCTTGTCGCCCGTGGCCTGTCGCTTGTAGGGAGAAAGGAGGTCGGAGACGTAGATCCTGTCTCCGACCTGTCTTTTCCACAAGCCACCCGTTCTCACCGCAACGTGCGCGGCAGCTCCTGCGTCGGCAGAATCTTCTTCGGCTCGCGGAACTCGATGTTCTCCCACTCGCCCTCCTCAATCACCACGAGGTCCGGGTTGAGGCGGCGGAAGTGCGCGACCACGTTCTGCACGAGGTCGTCCGGGGTGCTCGCCGCGCTCGTGATGCCGAGGGCCTTCACGCCCGTCAGGTCCACCCCCGCGAGGTCGGCCTCCGTCTCCAGCCGCTCGGCCCGTCCGCAGGTCTCGCGGGCGAGTTCCAGCAGCCGCATCCCGTTGCTGGAGTGCGTGCTCGTCAGCACGAGGAAGGCGTCCACCTGCGGCGCGATGGCCTTCACCGCGTCCTGGCGGTTCTTCGTCGCGTAACACAGGTCCTCGCTGGGCGGCACGACCAACGCCGGGAAACGGGCCTTGAGGATGTCCACGGTCCGCCGCGTGTCGTCCACGCTGAGGGTGGTCTGGGTCAGAACCACCACGCGCTCGGGATCAGGGATCTCGACGGTATAGGGGTCGTGCAGCCCCTCGCCCTTCTTGCCCAGGACGCCGACGATGATGGTGTGCTCGGGCGCCTCGCCGCGCGTGCCGATGACCTCCTGGTGGCGGGCGCTGTCGCCGATCAGGAGGATGGTGTAGCCCTCGCGGGCGTACTTCTTGGCCTCCGTGTGGACCTTGGTGACGAGGGGGCAAGTCGCGTCGATGGTGGCGAGGCCGAGTGTGCGCGCCCGCTCGCGCACCGCCGGGCTGATGCCGTGGGCGCTGAAGACGACCGTCTCGCTCCCGGCGGGCAGCGCCGAGATGTCGTCCAGGCTCTCGACGAAGTGCACGTTGTGCCCCTGCTCCAGCCGCGCGACGACCGTGTGGTTGTGGACGATGGAGTGGTAGACGGTGACGGGTTTGTCCTCCGTCCGGGCGGCCTTCTCGACCGCCCCAATCGCCATGACCACCCCGGCGCAAAAACCGCGCGGCTTGGCGAGATGGATGCGTTCAACCATGAAAGGCCCCCGACATGGGCTCATTTTACGGGTAGGGGCGGTGCGCGAAGTCCCGCGAAAGCTCTATTCCAGGGGAAGCGCAAAGTGTTGTTCCGGAAGTGCTCGGCGCGGTCAACCCCTCAGTCAGCTTCGCTGACAGCTCCCCTCAAGGGGAGCCAGGGACGGGCGTTGCCTTTCAGAGCAGCGCGTCGTTTGCCTCCCTTTAAGGGGAGGTGGCCCGAAGGGCCGGACTCGCAGAGCTGCGCAGCAGAGGGGTCAGACCAGGCTGGGCGACCTTCGCGGTACTCCTGGTTTATCCTGCCTGCCCCGCCAGCGCTTTGCGCAGAATCCGAATCTGCCCCCGGTGGCTCACCTCGTCCTCCATGACGTGAAACCAGGCCCAGTGGTGGTTGGGGTAGTCGAAGCCGGGCACCCCGAGGCGCGAGGCCAGCCAAGCGTCGTCGCGGCGCGCGAGTTCGGCGAGGGTGCCCTCGCGGGCGGCCTCCAACTCGCTCAGGTAATGCTCCAGCGGGAAGCCCTGCACCCGCTCGCCCTCCTGCCCGAAGCTGATTGCCCCGCCGTAGAGGACCATCTCCCCCTCGTCGAGGTCCCGGTTCTCGAAGCTCAGCCGCTGGTACATTCGGTCCACCGCCGCGATGTGGGCGAGCAGCATCCCGATGGAGTTGGAAAAGCCCGGCGGGATGGCGTCCAGTTCCTCCACGTTCAGGCCCGTCACCGCTTGCAAGGTGGTGAGGCGGGCATAGTGCAGCATGGCGACGAGAACGCCGATGTTCGGGGTGTAGCCGGGCGGGGGCTCGATCACGCAGGCTCTTTGCCAGTCCTCATGGGTGGCGGTCATGCCTCACTGTAGGCCGCGGCTGCGGCTGAGGTTCGCCCGACCCCGCCTCCACGTTGCGCATCCACCACTCCTGCGGAATGGCGCGGCTGTGGTTCGTCCACACGTCCTCGAAGCTCGCCCGCTGCTCGGCCACCGCCCCCGCGTCGGTCGTGGCGAGCATCGCCTCGTTCAGGCCGAGGGACCCCCAGGCCGAGAAGTGGAAGTTCATGCTCCCCGCCAGCACCATACGGTCGTCCACCGTGTACGCCTTCGTGTGCATCCCGAAGGTGACGGAGCGGGCCTCGAAGCGGTCCTCGATGCCGCGCCGCCGGGCCTCCAGGCGCAGGAGGGCCACCCCGCTGCGGTTGGGGATGCGGTCAATCCCGTAGTCCACCATCAGCGCGCGGACCTTGACGCCCCGCTCCATCGCGTGCAGGACGGCGCCGAGGTACACCGGCCAGCGGCCCACCGGGCAGTCCTGCGGCTGGAGGTAGGCATACCAGCACCCCAGCGAGGGGCTGAACTCCGCCTGCATCAGGTCGAGGCTCTGCCGCGCCGCCCCGATCAGCGCCACCTGCGCCCGGTCGGCCTGGTCGAAGCCGGGACGGCGGTAGAGCATGAAGGCGCGGGACTCGCCCGCCGTCTGGAGGGTTCGGGCCGCGTCCGGGTGGGTGGGGGCGTCGGGCTCGCCCACCGTGCACCGCCGCGTCACCTCGTCCGCCGCCACGTTCTCCGGGCAACGCACCTGCCGCGAGTTGCGCCACAGGTCGTCGAATACGGCCACACCGTCTTGCGCGACCGGGCCGCGCATCCGTAATCCGAGGTCGTGGAGGTCGCGCCCGCCCGGCTCGGTGCCCGGCAGGTGCCACTCGGTGAAGTTGTACCCGGAAACGGTGAGGTCCTGCCCGTCGATCACGTGCAATTTGACGTGGCTGTGCGGGAAGTAGCGGTAGTTCGCCACGTCCAGCCGCCACCCCACCCGCGCGTCGTTCAGCGGCACGCCCAGCCGCGTCAGGTCCCGCACGAGGGCGAGCGCGTAGGCGGCGCCGTCCTCGCGGCTCAGGTCGGGAAAGCCGCCCAGCGCCACCTTCACGGTCATCCCCTGCGGATAGGCGGCGGGGTTGGCCCGCACCCGCCCGTACAGGTCACGGGCCGCCTGCGCGAAGGTCCAGCCGGGGCGCCCCTCCCCCGCGTGCCACTCCATACTGGCGAGGAGAACTTCAGAGCGGGCCTGCCGAATCTGCTCCGCCGTCACGTCGAAGGCGTCGGGCTGCCGTGGCGCGCGCGGCGTCCGCAAAAAACCCGCGAAGGCGTTGCGGCACGAGTGATCCGCCCGCCCGCCCTCCGTCGTCACCCGCCAGAGAGCGAGTTCGAGGGGATCGGTGGGAATGGGGCAGGTCGGGGCGGAGGTGTCGAGCGGTGAGGGTGGAGACACGGTGCCCAGCCCCACCGGGAACTCCGAGCCCACCGCGCCCGCTCCACCGGACAGGCCGAACCCGGCGAGCGTCAGAGCGCCGAGGGTGAGCCGGAGGTTTTGGCGTCGGGGACGGCGGAAGCGGGCGGGCATCTCTCCGGCAGGATAGGGTCCGTCTCCGAGAGCCGAGGGTAAGTTTGCTGACGGGCCCTTGGGACAGGAGGGGGACCTGCCTCAGTCCACGACCTGAAAGCCCAACCGCTCGGCCTGTTGCACGAAGAAGTTGATGTTCTCCGTCAGGGTCTGCGGCCCCAGGCTCTTGCGGTGGTGCTCGCCCGTCGCCGCGATGATCAGGGTCTCAGCGAGGCAGGCGGGGACCGCGCCCTCCCCGAATTGCAGGTCGATGTTGCTCGTCATGCCGCCGGGCGGGCGCACCACGCCGCCGGGAATCACCCGCACGCCGGGAACCTCCAGCACGCTCTCGTGGACGTCGGCGGGGCGGCCCTCGTCGAAAATCCAGGCGCCGGGCCCCACGTGCTGCGGGAAGATCACCGGGTTGGGGTCCGAGGTCGCGCTGAAGATCAGGTCGGCCTCGCGCAGGGTGTCGTAACTCGTCGTCGTGACGATCTCGGTGTCCTTCACGGCGCGGCGCAGGGTGGCGGCACTGCGCTCCAGCCTTTCCATGTCCCGCCCGATCATGATGAGCTTGCCCACCTGCGGGGCGATGGTGCGCGCGATGCCGAAGGCGACCACCCCGTTCGCGCCGACGATGCCCGCCGTGGCCTGCTTCAGGTCCCGCCCCGTCTCGGCGAAATGGTGCAGGATGCCGGGGATGGCGGCCTTGATCGTGCCGCTGGTGTACGCGCCGCCGTTCGTGATCGTGAGGTCGGGGACGGCGGCCTGCACGTCCACCCCCTTGTTGCCCACCACCGACCAGAACGCGCCGAGCCCGAAGACCTCCGCCCCGAGTTCCTGCGCGAGCCGGGCGCCCTCGATGGCGCGGCGGGTGGCGAGGTCGGGATCGGAGGTGAACACGTCGGGGAGGAGGGGGCTGCTCAGGAGATAACAGCGAATCTCCTTGCCCTCGTTCGTCTTGATGCCGTGAAGCTCGCCGATCTTCATGGGCCGCAGGTTCGCGGCCATGTGGCGCACGCTCGCCTCGCTGATCACGCCGCGCTCGACGAGGGGCTTCATCCACGAGAAGCGGCGCGTGACCCAGAAATTTTCCAGCGTCATGGGGTGGATCATGAAGGCGGTGACGACCTGATCGTCCCGTTTCCCGGCGACCGGCACGTCCTCGCCCACGCGCGGCTCGGTACCGTCGAGGATGCGCCCCAGGTTCTCCTTGAATCGCCACGTCGCCGCCACGAGGAGGCCGAGGGCGCCGAGCTTGGCCGGAATCCCCAGCGGCGAGACCGCCACCAGCAGGGCGAAGGCGAGCAGCCCGAGCACGGTCGCGGCGCTCGCGTAGCCCCAGTACCCCACGGCGGCGGCGTACACGACCACGGGCAGCGCGGCGATCCAAAAATTCACCCCGCCCGCCACGGCGAGACCAGCGAGCACGCCGAACAGGACGAGGTTGCCCCGCCCGCGCGGCGGCACCCCACCGTACAGGGTGCGCGGCGGGTTGAGGTGCCCCAGGTACGCGGAGAGCGCGGTGAGGACGCACAGCTCCCGCGAGCCCAGCGAGGACGCCATCAGCACCGCGAGGAAGCCCTTGGAGAAGTCGAGCCCCGCGCTCGCCGCCGCCAGCCCCGGCCCCACCCGGCGCAGCACGTTCTCCACCCCGAGGTTGTAGGCGTTGTTCACACGCGGGTCCACGCCCATGCGGGAAAGCAGCCAGTGGCCCAGCGGCAAGCTCCCCACCAGAAACGCCAGGACGAGGAGCAGGACCGACAAAAACGCCATGAGCGGCATTCTAGCGGGGTCGGGCGCATGACCGTCCGCGCACTACCGGGAGCCGGGAAGGGCCGCCCGGTAGTCCTGGACCGATTGGTTGTCGCAGCCGTTGGGATGAATCTGCACGAGTCGTCTCCACGTCGAGATGGGCTGATCGTCCAGCAGGACTTGAGGCTTTGGTAGGAAGGCAGCAAAGCAGTCTTCCAGTCCGCACTCGGCTGCACTCTGGCGCGCGTATCTTGCCCCACCAGAACTCCAGCAGTACAACTCCGCGCCCTGTTCGAAGAGCGAGCGGACGTGCTTGATGGCCGCTGGAATAGGGATACGCGTCTTGCCGTAATTGCGGACAAGTGTTTCATCCACATCGATATAACTTAGGTCTTGCATCTGGATAAGGTGAGTGAATACCCGTGCTGGCGCAGGAATTCTTCCTCTCGACAGACCTGTGCAGCGAGTCGTTGAATGACCAGCAGGGGCAGGGCCACCCGGGCGGCGACTTC
>NZ_PNOR01000025.1 GCF_002869765.1 Deinococcus planocerae
GGTTGGAACGGCCAGGAACTCATCTGCCAGAATGCGGACGCGCTCCCCCAGAATCTGTGACGTAGACACTCCCAGATTTTCTCGGCTGGGAGCGCTTCCCCGTCGTTATGCAGGTGCAACTCCTGAGTAGTTCGTAAGGGTCGGCGAGCGTTGGTGGAGGCCAGCCGGGAGGAGCCAAAGTCAGTCGATCTGCTGCTGGCCGATTACTATGGACTTTTTGCCGACTTCAAGTCGAAGTTGTGGAGCGCAGCGTGGAGCTGCATCAATATCCGACATTATGAAGCTTTTGAGAAATACTTGAGGCAACATCGAATGGAGCGAGCCGCCACCCTCACGGGATACATCCTGTCAGGGCGACCCGTGCTTCGAGATGCATCGGCACAACCCTTTTACTCGGAAGATAATGTCTTCCGCCTTTCCTACTGGACGGCAGAGGAAGTATCGCAGCTCAAGTTGACATTTGACTCTCTGAGCGAAAGTCACTTGCGAGACTTGGACCCGGATTGGGGCGCCTTGCCCTCTACTCAGGAGGCGACCAACGCTGCTTTCAACCGAAAGTCGGGCCTCATCATTACCGTCGCGTAGTCGAGATCGGCCCAAAAGCGAAGGGGCGACCTCCCACCGGAAGCCGCCCCTTCGAGTTCGCGTGCTCTATGCCTTAACTGTCCGCCCGCCCGCCTTGCGCTTATCCTTCCACTCCTCCAGGTACACGACCATCGGCGCGACAATGTAGATGGACGAGTAGGTGCCGACCAGAATGCCGATCAGGAGGATCAGGCTGAAGTCCCGCAGGACCGGGCCGCCGAAGATCAGGAGGCTGACGAGCGGCAGCATGGTGCTGATGGAGGTCATCACCGTGCGCGAGAGCGTCTGGTTGATCGAGGTGTTCACGATCTCGCGGTAGGGCCGCCCGCGCATCTCGCGCAGGTTCTCGCGGATGCGGTCGGAGACGATGATGGAGTCGTTGAGCGAGTAGCCGATCAATGTGAGCAGCGCGGCCACGGTCGCCACCGTGAATTCCAGGCCCAGCAGGCTGAACAGGCCCATCGCAATCGCCACGTCGTGGATCGCCGCGATGATGCTGCCCAGCCCCATGATGAAGTCGAAGCGGAAGCCGACGTAGATCAGGATTAGGGCCAGCCCCAGGATCACGGCGTAGACGGTTTTCTGGGTGAGTTCCTGGCCGACCGCCGGGCCGACCGTCTCGCTCGACAGCACCTCTCCCTGGGGAAGCGCCGTGAGGGCCGTGCCCAGGCGCTGCGTCTCGGCGGCGGTGAGTTCGGGCACCTTGACGGTGTACTGCGCGCCGCCGATGCCGGGAATCACGTCCCGCTGGATCGTGGCGCTCTGCGGGGTCACCTTGGCCACGCTCGCGCCCGTGACCGCCGCCCGCATCTGCTCAGGCGTCGTCGCCGCGCTCGCCCGGACGGTCAGGGTGGTGCCCGACACGAAGTCCACCCCGTAATTCAGGCCCTTGGTCGCCAGGATCAGCCCGCCGCCCACCGCCAGCAGCACGCTGAGGGTGGTCACGATAGGCGCGGCTTTCATGAAGTTGATGTTGGTCTTGCCGATGCGGGTCGGGGCGCTCGCATTCGGCTTGCGCTGCGCCAGAACCTGCATCCCCCACTTGGCGAAGACGAGGTTCGAGAAGGTCGAGGCGATCACGCCGATGATCAGGGTGACGGCAAAACCCTTCACCGGGCCGGTCGAGTAGTTGTAGAGCGCCAGCGCCGAGAGCAGGTGCGAGGCGTTCACGTCGAGGATCGCGGCGGTGGAGTGCTGGTAGCCGGCCCCGATGGCGTTCTTGAGGCCCTTGCCCTTCGCCATCTCCTCCTTGATGCGCTCGAAGGAGATCACGTTGCCGTCCACGGCGGCGCCGATGGTGAGCACCAGCCCTGCGATGCCCGGCAGCGTCATGGTGGCCCCGAAGCCGCCCAGCATTCCCAGGATCACGATGGCCGAGAACAGCAGGCCGAGCGCCCCCACCAGCCCGAACCAGAAGCCGTAGTACAGGAAAAGCATCCCGAAGACCAGCGCGATCCCCACCAGCGAGGCGATGGCGCCGCTGCGGATGGCGTCGGCGCCCAGCGTGGGCCCGATGGCGCGCTCGGCCTCGGTCTTGATCTGGATGGGCAGCGCCCCCGACTCCAGCACGAGGGCGAGCTGCCCCGCCTCCTCGGCGTCGAAGGAGCCGCTGATCTGCACGTCGCGGAAGAGGCGCTGCTGGATCGTCGCCACCGACTGGATCTGGTCGTCGAGCACGACCGCCATCAGCCGCCCGACGTTGCGGCCCGTAAACTCCCCGAAGGTCTGCGCCCCCCGGTCGGTGTTCTGGAAGTTCACCACCCAGCGCCCCGTCGTGGGGTCGGTCGAGGCCTGCGCGTTGGCGATCACCTCCCCCGTCGCCTGCACCGGGCCGAGGTCTTCGAGGGTATAGCCGCCCGTCGCGGGTTTCTGCTGCGCGAGCTGCGGATCGGGTTGTGCCCCCGGGTTCACGATGCGGAATTCGAGCCGCGCGGTGCGCCCGATGATCTCGCGCGCCCGCTGCTGCACGGCGGGGGTCGCGCCCGGAATCTCCACGACCACCCGGCGCCCGCCCGCCACGGTGACGGTCGGCTCGGCCACGCCGAGGGCGTTGATGCGGTTTTCGATGACCGTTTTCACCCGGTCGAGTTCCTCGCGGGTGGCGGGCCCGCCCTCGGGCGCGAGTTCGATTCTCAGGCCGCCCTTGAGGTCGAGTCCCAGCGTCATGAACTGGTACTGGTCGTCCCAGAGGGTCCAGAGGTTGCCCCGGTGTTCCCAGGGCCGCCAGATGTAGAGCAGGCTGGCGAGCAGGGTGAGGAGCAGGAGCAGGCCCGTCCAGCGGTTCGGCTTGCCGGGCGGGGGGGCCGCCTTCCGGGGCGGCGGGCGACGGTTGCGGTTGCGGTTCGGATTGCTGTAGGTCACGGAAAGACTCCAGAGGGAAGGGAAGGGGAAGGCGGTGGTGGTCCGGCCTCCGCCTTCCTACCCCCCGTCCGTCTGCCGCCGCCCCAGCAGGGCGAGGCTGCGTTTCGGGGAGGGAGCCGTCCAGACGGGCAGTCGGTCGTGCGCCTCGTCGGCCCCCCCCGGCACCCGGAACGGCTCGGGCGGGGGGACGGCCCCCAGCGCGGGCCCGGGGGTGGGCTGCGGCGCCGGGCGCAACTCGGGGAGGGCCGGGGCGACCGGGCCCGCCGTGACCCGCGGCCCCGGGTCCATCACCGGCGGCTGGTGGCCCAGCAGCACCGCCAGGACCGAGAGCAGCGTCAGCACGCCCGGCCACGCGAGCAGGCGCGAGCGCCACGGGGGCGTCACGTGAGGGCGGGTGGGGACGGGCTCGGGGGTGGGCATCTTCGTGGGTCTGTGCGCGGGGCGGCCCGGTCAGGAGGTGAGGCCGCCCGCGCCGAGCGCCCCAGCATAGCAGGGCTCCCGGGCACGCCGCGGCGCGACCGTCACCCTCCCCCGGCGTTAGCCCCCGTTTAACGGCCCCGCCCCACCCTGACCCCGTGCCCGGTTTCCCTCTGGCCGGGCCCGTCCCCACAAAGGAGCGTGAAGCTTGTGAAGTCCAACCCCAGGAACCGTACGGCCCTGCTCGCCCTCGTCGCCGCCCTGCCCCTCACGGCGGGTCTGGTGTTCGCCCAGGCGACCTCGGCCCAGCCCCAGCGTGTTCAGCCCGCGCAGCCCGGCCAGGGGCAGAACACCCGGCCCGGCACCACCCCGGGCCGGCAGACGAGCGCCACGAACTACACCGACCTCTTCCTGCAACGTCTCGCCGCGGGGCTCGGCGTCAGCGTGGAGCGGTTGCGCGCCGCCGCCGTCGCCGCCGGGAACGCCACCATCGACCAGGCGGTGCGGGGCGGCGACATCTCGCAAGACCGCGCCGCCGACCTCAAGGCCCGCCTTCAAGACGCGCCCCTGAACTTCGGACGCTTCGGTGGCCGGGGTGGACCGGACAGTCAGCGCGGCCAGATGAATGACCGTGGCCCCCGCGCGGGCTTCGGCCAGGCCATCGTCTCCGCCGTCGCCCGCACCCTCGGGCTGAGCGAGCAGGCCCTCGCCCAGCAGCTCCGGCAGGGGCAGACCGTCCGCCAGCTCGCCCAGGCCCGGGGCGTCAGCACCCAGACCGTCCGCGCCGCCGCCGTCACCGCCCTGAGGACCAGCCTGAACGCCGAGGTCCAGGCCGGTCGCCTCTCCCAGGCCCAGGCCGGGCAGCTCCTCGCCCGCGCTCAGGCCGACGAGAACTTCGGCCTGAACTTCGGACGCGGTGGCCCCGGTCGTGACGGCCAGGGTGGGCCGCGCGGTTTCGACCAGCCGAACACCCCGGGCACCACGACCCCCGGCACCCAGGGCTCCTGAGCCTTCACACCGAAAAAAAGAGGGGCGGTCTCCCACACCGGGGCCGCCCCTCTCTCTTTTGCTGGAAGCTGGCCGCTCCCTTACGCCTGCGTGACCTCCACCATCTCGCTGGCCTCGATGATGTCCCCCTCCTGCACGTCGTTCCAGTCAACGTTGATCCCGCACTCGTAGCCGGTCTGCACCTCGCGCACGTCGTCCTTGAAGCGCTTGAGGCCCACGATGGTGCCCTGGTACACGACCTGACGGTTCCGCGTGACCTTGGCCTTCGCGTTCCTGCGCAGCAGCCCGTCGGTGACGTACGAGCCCGCGATGTTGCCGCTCTTGGGGTGCTTGATGATCATGCGGACCTCGGCGCGGCCCAGGTAACGCTCCTCGAAGACGGGCTCGACGTTGCCCTTGATCAGGCGGTCCACCTCGTCGATCAGTTCGTAGATGATCCGGAAGGACTTCAGTTCGATGCCCTTTTGTTCCGCGGTCTTCTTCACCCCGCCCGCCGCCGTCACGCTGAAGCACAGGATCGTCGCCTCGGCGGTGGAGGCCAGAAGCACGTCGCCCTCGGTCGGCGAGCCGATCCCGGCGAGAAGGACGTTGATCTTCACGTCGTCCGTCTCCTTTTTGGCGAGGATGCCCTGGATCGCCTCCAGGCTGCCCTGGGTGTCCGCGCGCAGGATCACGTTCACCGTGCGGGTCTCCCCGAGCGGCCCCATCATCTCCTCCAGGCTCAGGCGGCGGCGGCCCCGGGCCTCCTCGGCGTCGCGGCGCACACCCACGCGCCCGGCCACGACCTCGCGCGCCTGGTGCTCGTTCTTCGCGCTGCGGACCTGCTCGCCGCTCGCCGGGGCCTCGTTGAAGCCCAGAATCTGCACCGGCGTGCTCGGCCCGGCGTCCTTGATGCGCCCGCCGTTCGAGTCCGTCATCGCCTTGATCTTGCCGTAGCCCTCACCCACGACGAGGAAGTCGCCCACGTGCAGCGTCCCCTCCTGCACCATCACGGTGGCAAGGACGCCCGCCTGGCGGTCCACCCGGCTCTCGATCACCACGCCCCGGAACTCGCCCTTGGGATCGGCCCGCAGGTCTTCGAGTTCGGCGGTGAGGCTGATGTATTCCAGCAGGTCCTCCACGCCCTCGCCCGTCCGCGCGCTCACGGGCACGACGATCAGGTCGCCGCCGTACTCCTCGGGCACGAGGTTGAGCTGGGTGAGGTCGGTCTTGACCCGCTCGGCGTCGGCCTGCGGGAGGTCCACCTTGTTGATCGCCACGATCATGGGGACCTTGGCGGCCTGCGCGTGCGCGATGGCCTCGCGCGTCTGCGGCATCAGCGAGTCGTCGGCGGCGATCACGATGATGGCGATGTCGGCGACGTTCGCTCCGCGCGCACGAATGGTCGTGAACGCCTCGTGGCCCGGCGTGTCGATGAAGACGACCTTGCCCTTGCTCGTCCTCGCCTCGAAGGCGCCGACGTGCTGGGTGATGCCGCCCGCCTCCTTGGCCGCCACCTTCGTCTTGCGGATGTAGTCGAGCAGCGAGGTCTTGCCGTGATCCACGTGCCCCATGATCGTGACGACCGGGGCGCGGTGAGGGATTTCCCGGGCGGCGGGAGCGGCGGGCTCGGGCTCACGCTCCACCGTCGCCGTCGGGGCCGACTGGGACGCGGCCTGCGTCTCGGCCTGGGCCTGCGGGGCGCTGGCCTGGACGGGTTCGGGAGCGGGAGTGTTCGTCGGCGCCGGGGCCGGCTCGCCCGCCGCTTCCTCCTCCAGAATCTGCTTGATGAGGTCGACCGTCTCGTCCTCGATGGTGCTGCTCACGCTCTTGTAGGAAACGCCCAGCCCGTCGAGGATTTCCAGCATTTTGCCGTTGTCCACGCCCAGGTCGCGGGCGAGGTTGTAGATGCGAACTTTCGACATACTCACCTCCGGTGAGGCCCCCTGGGCCGCCCCTTCGTCCGTGCGGAAGAGGGCGGTGGGGGCAGAAGATCAGGGTGTCATAGGCTGATCCGTAGCTGTGTGAGTCGGGTTTGGGTGGCCGGAGTTCGGGTGATTGGGGCCTGAATGCCGCGCCAGGAGGGCCGCGCTGACCCCCGGGGCGTCCCCCCGAAAGGCCCGCCGCAGACGCTTTTCCGCCCAGCACTCCGGCGAGTCGGCGCAGACGTAGGCGCCCCGGCCCGTCCGTTGCCCGCCCAGCACCCGCCACCCCTCCGCCGTCCGCGTGACCCGCACGAACTCGCCCTGGGGACGCTTGCGGCGGCAGGCCACGCAGGACCGTTCCGGGACGTGGCGGGGCTGGGCGGTCATGCGGTTTACTCCTGCCCGTCGTCCGGGCTGGCCGTGGCGACCGACTTGCTGTCCTTGAACAGGGCGTCGAAGGCCGAGCTCGCGTTCCCGGCACCGCTCGCCGCCGCCCGCTCGTCTTGCATCGCCTGCTGCATCGCCAGGTCGAGGTCGCTGACCGCCGCCGTCTCGCGCAGGTCGATCTTGAAGCCCGTCAGCTTGGCCGCCAGCCGCACGTTCTGCCCGCCCTTGCCGATGGCGAGGGAGAGCTGGTCGGGCGTGACCGTCACCGTCGCCTCGCGCACGTCGGGGTGGACCTCGATCAATCCCACCTTCGCGGGCGAGAGCGCGTTGCGGATGAAGTCGCGGGTGTTGCCGTCCCAGAGGATCACGTCAACACGCTCGCGGCCCAGCTCGCCCGTCACCGCCTGGATGCGGTTGCCCCGGTGCCCGATGCACGCGCCGATGGGGTCCACGTTGGGGTTGTGCGAGAAGACCGCGACCTTCGACCGCTGCCCCGCCTCACGCGAGATCGCCTTGACCTCCACGATGCCGTTGGCGACCTCGGGGATTTCCTGGCGGAGCAGGTAGTCCAGCAGCCGCTCGTCCGCCCGGCTCGCCAGAATGGTCGGGCCCTTGGGCGTCTTGCGAACTTCCTTGAGGTAGATCTTGACCCGGTTGCCGGGCGTGAGCTTCTCGCCGGGAATCTGCTCGCGGGGGGGCAGGATCGCTTCTCCGGCCCCGAGTTCCACGAACCAGTTGCCCTTGTTGTCGGATCGGACCACCTGCGCGGTAAGCACCTGGCCCTCGCGGTCCTTGTACTCGTTGAAGACCACGTTGCGCTCGGTCTCGCGCATCTTCTGGGTCAGGGTCTGCTTGGCGGCCTGGAGGGCGATCCGGGAGAACTTCTCGCGGTCCACCGGGAACTCCATCTCCATGCCGATCTCGACGCCGGGGTCGAGTTCGAGGGCGTCGGCGAGGGAAATCTGGAGGTTCTCGTCCTCCACCTTCTCGACGACCTCGCGCACGATCAGGACTTCGAGTTCGCCGCTCACGGGGTCGAGGTGGACCTCCACCCGGCGGTCGGGCTCGACGTTGCGGGTGTACGCCTGCGCGAGCGACTGCTCGAAGGCCTCGATAAGCTGCATCTCGTTGATGTTGCGGGCCTGCGCGACCTCACGCAGGGCGTCCGCGAAGTTGAATTCACCTTGGGTCATCTCACTCTTCCTTCCTGTTTGCTATTCGGTTTTAGCGGTGCCGGTCCGGAAACTCCGCGAGGTTGCCCTGGAAGCTCCCCACCGTCAGTGTCACGTCCTCGCCCTCGCGGTCGAAGGTCACCTGCTCGCCCTGCACGGCCTTGATGGGGGCGGTGAAGGCGTGCCCCTCGCCGCGCACCCGGGCCTTGAGGCCGACCATGCGCTCGAAGTGCCGCGCCCGGGTCAGGGGCCGCTTGGCACCCGGCGACTCCAGCTCCAGCCGGTATTCGCCGGAAATCGGGTCCACCCGGTCGAACTCGGCCCCGACCGCCCGGCTCGCGGCCTCCAGGTCCTCCACCGTGACAGGCTGCTCGTCGAGGCGGTCCATGCGGATCACCACGATGGGCCGCCGACCGGGATTCTGCACCTGCACGTCGAGCACCTCGAAGCCCAGGGACCGCAGCACCCCGTCGGCGAGCGTGTGCAGGTTGTTTGAGTTGTTGGCTGCGTTGTTATTCATATTGTCGGCCACCTTTCGGGCAGCCCTCCACCACCCCCTCCACGAAAAAAGGTGGGCCCACTGCCCACCCCCCGTTCGAGGAATTGCCTCGGCAGTATACGCGAAATGTGGGCTGGGGCGGGGAAACGGGTTACAAAGGGGTGAGTGGGAAGTGGTCAGTGGTGAGTGGGAGCATCGGCGAAAGCTCTGGCCTCGGCTTTCTGTTCCACTGACCACTCACCACGAACCACTCACCTGTGGGCGTCGATCACGATTACTCCGTCCTGGAGCCTCGCCTGTTCCGCCCCCTCGTGGCCGTCGAGCTTGCGCATGTTGCTCAGGCTGCTGCCCTCGGGGGCGCGGGCCACGGCGTCGCCGATGCGGATTTGCGCGCTGGCGATGGGGCGGGCCCAGACGATGGCGTCGGCATTGCCCCCATATCCTGCATGGACCACGCCGCGCAGAGCACCCATCACGATCACGTCGCCGCCCGCGACGATCTCGGCGCCGGGGTTCACGTCGCCGAGAATCACCACGCTGCCCCGGTACTCACCCCGGAAGCCCGCGCGGACGCCGTGCGGCAAGATCACCGTGCGGGCGCTGCCGTCGTCGCCCGCCGCGCTGGGGACCGTCACGCGGGGGGCGCGGACCCGGCCCGGCGTGCCCCCCGCCGACCGGATGGCCCCTAAGGCGGCCTCCACGGCGCCGGGGTCGGTATCTCCCCCGATTTCGAGCGTCACGCTGGAGCCCAGCAGCTCCGCGCGGGAGGCGAGTGCGTTCATCACACTGGAAGCCGTGTCGCCCGGTTCGAGGAGGAGATTGAGACCGCCGAGCGTGCCGCGAAGCTTCATGATCTTCACTCTAGCGGGTGAGCTGTCCGGGTCCTCAGCGCGGAGGTGGTGCACAACGCCTTGCCGGTTTCTGGGCGAGTTCTCACCTTTGGGGGTGCAGGGGTGCGGGGGCATGGTGTAGACTTGGCCCCATGCTGATTCAGGAGGGCACCCTTGGTGCAGCTTGACCCCGGCGCGGTCGTCGAGGGCCGTGTCACGCGCGTCACCGACTTCGGTGCGTTTATCCAGTTCGAGAACGGCGAGACCGGCCTCGTCCACATCTCGCAGATCGCGCACTCCTTCGTGCGGAACATCCACGATCACGTCCGCGAGGGCGAGAACGTGGAGGTCAAGGTGCTGGGCCGCGACGAGCGGGGCCGCCTCGACCTCTCCATCAAGGAGCTGCTCGAAGAACCGGAAGAGATTCCGCGCCCCCGCGCCATCGGTCGCCAGAGCCCACAGTTCGAGGCCAAGCTGCGCTCCTTCATGCGCGACGCCAAGGAGCGGGGCGGTGGTGGTGGCGGCGGCAAGAAGGGACCCGCGACCTCCAAGCGCAAGAAGTAGGACCCAGCCCAACGGCTGAGCGAGCACCACCAAAATCCAACCCAGCAGCGGGACACCCTCGGGAAGTGGGGTGTCCCCGTTCTTCGTCGCCGGGTGGGGCGGGCTGGCGCCGTGCAGTACACTCCTTGAACCCATGAACCTCAATCACGTCAACCTGGCGGTCACCGATGTGGGGGCCACCGTCTCTCTCCTGGAAACTTACTTCGGGTTGCGCCGGACCCGGCTGGTCACCGGGGACATGGCGTTCCTGCGTGACGACGGCGGCGCCCTGATTTCCCTTTTCCGGGAGGACGACGTGATCTATCCGCCCATGTTCCACATCGGGTTTACCCGGGAGACCGTCGAGGAGGTCGATGAGGTGTACCGCCGCCTCGTGGAAGGCGGGTTTCACCCGCAGGCCCCCAGGGAGGACCACGGTCGCTGGACGTTCTACTTCATGACGCCGGGGGGCTTCACGGTCGAGGTCCAGAAGTTCCACCGGGAGTTGCTGTAGGAAGCGCCCCCCTCCCCGTCCCCGAGGTCTTCCATGCACACCCCTGACACAGATGTCATCGTCGTCGGCGCCGGAATCGCCGGGCTGACCGCCGCCGCCGAGATCGCCGACGCCGGGCGCCGCGTCCTCCTCCTCGACCAGGAGGGCGAGCAAAACTTAGGCGGGCAGGCTTTCTGGTCCTTCGGCGGGCTCTTCCTGATCGACTCGCCCGAGCAGCGCAGGCTGGGCATCCGCGACTCGCGCGAGCTGGCCGGGCGCGACTGGGCGGCCACGGCGGGCTTCGACCGGGCCGAGGACCACTGGCCGCGCCGCTGGGCCGACGCCTACCTCGACTTCGCGGCGGGGGAGAAGCGGGCGTGGCTGACGGGTCAGGGGATGCGCTTCTTCCCCGCCGTCGGCTGGGCCGAGCGCGGCGGGCAGGGGGCGGACGCGCCGGGCAACAGCGTTCCCCGCTTCCACATCACCTGGGGCACCGGGCCGGGCGTGATGGAGCCCTTCGAGCGGCGGGTGCGCGAGCATGTCCAGGCGGGACGAATTGGCTTCTGCTTCCGCCACCGGGTGCGCGGCCTGAACATCACGAACGGCGTCGTCCACGGGGTCCACGGCGACGTGCTCGAACCCTCCGACGTGGCGCGCGGCGAGGCGAGTTCGCGGGTCGTGGTGGACGACTTCAGCCTGAACGCGGGGGCGGTCGTCGTCACTTCTGGCGGCATCGGCGGCAACTTCGACCTCGTGCGGCGGAACTGGCCCGTCGAGCGCATGGGCCCTCCTCCGAAGTTCATGGTCGCCGGAGTGCCCCGGCACGTGGACGGCGAGTTGCAGGCGACCGTCGCCCGGTCGGGCGCGAGCCTCATCCACGAGGACCGGATGTGGCACTACACCGAGGGGCTGCGCAACTGGAACCCGGTCTGGCCGGGGCACGGCATCCGCATCCTGCCCGGCCCCAGCAGCCTGTGGCTCGACCACACGGGCAAGCGCCTGCCCTTCCCGCACTACCCCGGTTTCGACAGCCTCGCCACGCTGACGCACATCACCCGGAGCGGCTATCCCCACACGTGGTTCCTCCTCAACCGCCGCATCATCAAAAAGGAGTTCGGCCTCTCCGGCAGCGAGCAGAACCCCGACCTGACCGGTAAGGACGTGCGCCTGGTCCTGCGCCGCGTGACGGGAAAGGTGCCCGCTCCCGTGCAGGCCTTCATGGACCACGGGGAGGACTTCGTGATCCGGGGCAACCTGCGCGACCTCGTGGCGGGGGTGAACGCGCTCGTCGGGACCCAGGACGCGGACTACGCGACCGTGGAGCGGGAGGTGCAAGACCGGGACGCGCAGCTCCTGAACGACGTGGGCAAGGACACCCAGCTCGCCCTGGTGCGGGGGGCGCGCGGCCTGCGCAGCGAGCGGCTGATGCGCGTCTCGCCGCCCGCCCCAATCCTCGACCCGGCGGGCGGGCCCCTGATCGCCGTGCGCCTGAACGTCCTCACCCGCAAGACGCTCGGCGGGCTGGAGACCGACTTGCAGGGGCGGGTCCTCAGCCCGGGAGGCGAGGTCATCCCCGGCCTTTACGCGGCGGGCGAGGTGGCGGGCTTCGGCGGAGGGGGGATGCACGGCTACCGCTCGCTGGAGGGCACCTTCCTGGGAGGCTGCCTCTTCAGCGGTCGGGTGGCGGGGCAGGCGAGCGCGGCGGGGTGAGGAAAGGCTAAAGGCAGAAGGCGCCGCCGCTCGGCCTTCTGCCTTCCGCCTTCTGCGCTTTTGCTCCAGGGATGGGACGGCACGGCGGCTCCCCACGTTTTAACCGCCGCGTAACCGACCTCGGGCAAGCTCGGCGTGTGAAAAGGAACCTCTCCCTGCTGGCCCTGACAGGCACGCTCGCGCTCGGGGCGTTTGCGGGTTTTGAATTGTCGGAGCGGACGAACGCCCAGACCTCGCTCGTTCAGACCGCCGTGACCCAGACGGCGCCTCCCTCCTCCGCTGGGACCCCCTCTCCCGTCTACGACTCGGGCCGCGCCCGCACCGAGTCGGAGGCGAATACCGTGAATGTCGTCAAGCAGCGCCAGGACGGCCTCGTGTACATCAGCGTGACCGAGGGGGCGGGCAGCGGGCCCCAGGTCGAACTCCGCCAGCGGCTGCAAGACCAGTTCGGCCCCGACATCCCCGGCCTGCCGGAGGGCGGCGTGCAGCAGGGCACCGGCAGCGGTTTCTTCGTGAACAGCCGCGGCGACATCATCACCAACAACCACGTCGTCGAGGGGGCCAGCGAGATCACCATCCGCCTGCACGGCAGCAAGCAGACCTACAAGGCGAGGGTGATTGGCCGCGCCCCCGACTTCGACCTCGCCCTGATCCGCGCCGAGGGGCTGCCGCGCGGCGCCGTGAGGCCCATCCCGCTCGGCGACTCCTCGCGGCTCGACGTGGGCCTCAAGGCGATTGCGATGGGCGCCCCCTTCGGCCTCGACTTCAGCGTCTCGGAAGGCATCATCTCCAGCCTGGAGCGCACCGTCCCCGTCGGCACCAAGGGGGTCAGCCAGAGCGTCATCCAGACCGACGCGGCGATCAACCCCGGCAACTCCGGCGGCCCCCTGCTGAACAGCGCCGGGCAGGTCATCGGCGTGAACACCCAGATTCTCACGGGCGGCAGCGGCCAGAGCGCGGGCGTGGGCTTCGCCATCCCCGTGAACACCGTCAAGAGGTTGCTGTCTCAGCTCCAGGCAGGCGGCGAGCTTCGCACTCCGACGCTGGGCATCCAGTTCACCGACCTGAGCGCTCTCTCACCTGACGCGCGTCAGCGGCTGAACCTCCCTGCGAGCGGCGCCTTGGTGGGGCAGGTCTACCCCGGCAGCCCGGCGGCGCGGGCGGGGCTGAGAGGGAGCACCCAACCCTCTGCGACCGACCGGAATCAGGGCTTCCCGGGACAAGGCGGCCAGACTCAACCCCAGATCGTCACGGGCGGCGACATCATCACCGCCGTGGACGGCCAGCCGGTCACCGAGGGCGACGACCTGCGCCGGGCGATCATCGGCAAGCAGATCGGCGACAGCGTGCGCCTCACCGTGCAGCGCGACGGCAGGGCGCGTGAGGTGACGGTGGGGCTCCAGGCGTTCGAGATTCCGAGCGCACAGCAGTAATCACAACGAGAAGCGGTCCTGGAAGCGGCGAATGTGCCAGCCGGGACCGCTTCTCTTGTTGAGCAGTGCCACCAGGACACGACCACCCGACGTTGCCACAGCATGTTCACCTTGATCCGTCATGGGAGAGGCGAGCGTGGCTGTCAGGTCCAGGGTGGCGCGAGGAGGACGGTCATGACAACTCCGGCGCTGAACCCAAGACCAAGTTCCCAGTCAAAGTGCCGGAGGTACGGGCGAGTCTGAGGCAGGAACCGGAAGAATAGCGGGAGGCCGATGGTGACCAGGAGCAAGAACAGGGCCTGCCACGGGAAGCCGAGATTGTACGATCTGAATAGCTCCAGCGAGTCTATAAAGAACCAGACAGAGAAGACAGCCATATAACCCATCGCGGCAGCGAAGAAAAGCATGGCAAGTCGTCGCCACCACTCTGGCCCATGCTTTTCCCAGCTCCTCAGCATGGCTGCCTGGGCCCGCCGCCAGGAGGCGTACAGTTCCCGTTCTGCGGCGGCGTATTCGGGGTCTTTCACGTGCCCAGTCTACCGACCGGGTACAAGCAGAACCTAATTCACCACCGTCCCCGCCCCGCCCAGTGCCGCGCTCACTGGCTGCCCCGCCCGCGCGTCCCCGAAGATGACCCGCTTCACGCCGCCCCGCACGGCCTCGGCGGCGCCCAGGACCTTCTTCTTCATGCGGTCCTGGGCGAACTCCAGATAGCTCTCCACGTCGTTCGCCGGAATCTGCCGAATCAGGCTGCTTTCATCCGGGTACTCCCGCAGCAGGCCGGGCACGTTCGAGAGGAGGAGCAGCGCGTCGGCTCCCAGCGCCACGGCGAGGGCGGCGGCGGCCCGGTCCCCGTCCACGTTGATCGCCACGCCCTCGTAGCTCGCGGCGGGAGGGGTCAGGACGGGGAGGTAGCCCGCACCGAGGAGGAGCCGCACGAGGTCCACGTTCACCCGCTCGACGGTGCCGGTGTGATCCCCCCGCAGCACCCGCACTTTCCCGTTCTCGACTGCCCGCACCGTGTCCTTGTGGCGGCCCTCGAAGATGCGCCCGTCGAGCCCGCTGAGGCCCACCGCGTTCACGCCGAGACGCTGGAGCCGCTCGACGATGCCCTTGTTGATCTTGCCGCAATACACCATCTCGAAGATTTCCAGCGTCTCGCGGTCGGTGAAGCGCGACGTGTACCCGCTCGGGCTCGTCACGAAGCGCGGCGGGTGTCCCAGCGCCTCCGCGACGCGGTTCGTCTCCCCGCTCCCCCCGTGGACGAGCACGAACCGCCCGCCCTCCTTCCACCGCGCGGCGAGGTCGGCGCACACGGCGTTGTAGTCGATCCCGGCGCTTCCGCCCACCTTGACGACGATCATGGGGTTAAGGTATCACATGGTAAGTATTAAAGACTCAGAAATGGCGATTGATAGGTATCGCGATACGGGGGAGCGGGGGCGACGCTTACCCCGCCGCCGACCGCCTTGCCGCCAGCCGGAGCCCGGCCACGAGGAGGCCCGCCCCGATCAGCGCCGCGAACACCGCCCCCGCCGCGAAGGTGTGACTCACGTCGGCTCCGCGCACAAAGGGTTGGGCGAGGAGCGGCGAGAGGAACTGTCCCAGGAAGATGCTCGCCGACAGCCCGCTCATCACCCTTCCCCGCGCGTGGGCCGGGGCGAGGCCCGCGAGGAAGGTCGTGAGGTTCGGGGTCACCAGGCCCGCGCCCGCCCCACCGACGATCAGGCCGGGGACGACCCACCCGGCGCCGGGAGCGAGGCTCACCACCGTCCACCCGGTCGCCATCGCCAGGATGCTCAGGCCCGCCGTGAGGGCCGGGGTGCGGGTGCCGCCGCGCCGTGAGAACCACAGCGCCGCGACGGCGCCCGACAGGGTGCTGACCCCCATCACGAAGCCGACCTGCGCCGGAGCCACCCCCAGCCCCTCCAGGCGGTAGGGAAGCTGGGTGGGCATCAGGTAGAAGACCACCATGTACCCCAGCGCCACCGCGTAGGCCGGGAGGACCCACCGCCACGGCACACGCTCGGCGGCGTCCCCGGCGCCCCTCGCCCCCGCCGTCTCCCCGCGCGGGAGCCGCAGGGCCAGCGGCACGATCAGGAGGGCGGCGAGATACACCGCGAAGGGGGCGCGCCACCCCACACTCGCCAGAAGTCCGCCCAGCGGCAGGAAGATCACCCCGCCGAGGCTGGTGAACGCACTCTGCAAGCCCAGGAAGCGCGCCCGCTCCTCCCCGGCGAAGAGGTCCGCCACCAGCGCCGCTCCCGCCGTCATCGTCGCCCCCACCGCGAGGCCGAGCAGGACCCGCCCGAGCATCAGGGTGGTCAGGTCCGGCGCGTACAGCCCGCTCGACCCGGCCAGGGCATACAGCCCCATCGCCACGACGAGCACCGGGCGCCGCCCGATCCGGTCGGTGAGGTAGCCGCTCAGGGGCGCGCTGACCGCGATGGCGAGGCCCACGACCGTCACGGTCAGGCGCACCAGAACGTCGGCGTTCGGCAAGCCCGCGAAGTGCTCCTGCATAGCGGGCAGCGAGGGCGCGATGGTCGCCCCACTCATGATGGTGAGGGTGGCGGTCAAGAGCAGCGTCAGCCGCGTGACCCAGGGCACGGGCCGGGGAGGAGGGGAGGCCGTCATCTCTCTGAGGGTGCGCCTCGCGGAGGAACGCAACCGTGCGTTTCCCGCCCGGGAACAGCCGTGACCGTCGTTACAGCCCGAACACGCCCCGCTGCCCCGGCTGCACGAGGTCCACGTACTCGCGGTGCTCGCGGATGAAGGCGGCCACGAAGGGGCACATGGGCACGACCTGTCGCCCCTGCGCGCGGGCGTCGTCGAGCGCGGCGCGGACGAGGGTGCTGCCGAGCCCCTGCCCCTCGTGGCCCTCCTCGACCTCGGTGTGGGTGAACATCAGGGCGGGCCCCGCCGGGCGGTATTCGGCGAAGCCCACGACGTTGCCGTCCAGGCGGAGTTCGTAGCGGCGTTCGGCCTCGTTGTTGGTGACCTGAAGGTCGGGGTTCATGGCTCAGGGTACAGCCCCGGGTCCAGAAAAGGGACGGCGGCGAACGCGACCGCCTGCCGCCACACGTCCGCCCGCGTGACCATCCCGCGGCTGAGCGCCCCGAAACTCCCCACGCCCCGGTTCACGTCCACCGTGCCCAGCAGCTCGTCCATCACCCGGCCCAGTTCCTCGCCTGCCCGCACCCGTCCTGCGACGACGGGGGGCAAACGCACCTCTGCCGTGCGGGCGACCTCCACCCGCCCCCCGCGCGCGACGGCGACGAAGCCGAACAGCCGCGCCTCCTTCCCGTCGAAGGTCACGCCCCCCTCCAGCCCCACGCCCCAGTCCGCCCCGACCAGGGCCGCCCGCGCCCGGTTCACCGCTCCCTCGCGCGTCTGCGCCTCCCCGACGGGCTGCTCGGGCACGCCGCTGGGCACGTCCACGCCCTCCACCTCGGCGTCCGGCCACCACGCCCCGAACACGCCCTGCACCGGCCCCACCTTCGCCGGGTTGAGGCTCCCCACCCGCACCCTCACTCGCCTGCCTCCTCCGGCCAGTCCCCGAGGACTCGCCGCAGCAGGGCCACCTGCCCCCAGTGGTAGGCGTTGTGCGCGGCGAGGTCGGTCAACACGTCCCGCGCCCGCTCGGAGGGGTCCCCCGCCAGCGCCTGCGCCTCGGCGAGTTCGAAGGTGAGTTCATCGAGAAGGTGCCGAAATCCGGCCTCGGTGACGGGCGGGTCCGGCCACACGTCGAGGCCCTCCGGCCACGCCTGCGTGCGGCCTGAGGCGAGGTCGAGGCTGGCGCGGCCCGTCACGGCGAGGTGGGCGAGCACGGCGGCGAGGGTGTACGGCACGCCGGGTACGGGCCGGGAGGCGACCTCCAGGGTGAGCCCGTCGAGAAGCTGGGACGGCTCGCGGAAGGCGGCCCCGCCCGCGAGGGAGGCTTGGAGGAGGTTCATGGGCCCCAGCCTAGCCCGCCCCGGCGGCGACTCAAGGGAACGCCAAGGCCGCGTTTCGGGAGCGTAAAGGCGCCGGGCGGGGTTTCGGGTGTTTCTGCGGGCCGGGGGCACCACACTACGGGCATTAGACCGGAGACCTTGATGACCAGTTCCGAGACCACACCCATCGAGATTCTGCTCGTCGAGGACACCGAGGCCGACATCCTCCTGACCGAGGAGGCTTTCGCCGCCGCCGGAATCGCCAACAGATTGCACGTCGTGCGCGACGGGGTAGACGCCCTCGCCTTCCTGCGCGGGGAGGGCGAGTACGCGGGCGTGCCCCGCCCGGACGTGATCCTCCTCGACATCAACATGCCGCGCATGAACGGCCTCGAACTCCTCGCCGTCCTTAAGCGCGACCCCGCGCTGATGACCATCCCCGTCATCATCCTGACGACCAGCCAGGCCGAGGAGGACATCCTGCGCTCGTACCAGGCCCACGCCGCGAGCTACGTCGTCAAACCCATCGACTTCGACCGCTTCTACGAGGCGATTCAGGCCCTCGGGCGCTACATGCTCACCATCGTGCGCGTGCCGCCGCCGGGCTAGAAGGGCTCAGGAGCCGAGCAGAAAGCGGACCGTCTCGTCCCGCATCTTCTGACTCGTGTAATGGCCGACTCCGGGGAAGACGACCTCTCGGAAATCCCCGGGGCAGCCCGCCCGCCCGTAAGCCTCTCGGTACGCGGCGGCGGTGGGAACGTGGTGCGCGGCGAGGGGAAAGGCCGGGTCCACGTCCCCGCTCGCCAGCAGGAGGGGGATGGGCGGGGCGTCTCCGGCGTGGTCGAGCGGGCGGTGGGCCTCCAGAAAGGCGCGCAGTTCCGGCCTCCGTACCTCCGGCTCGTGCCAGACGCCGGACGAGATCAGGGCCGCCGCCCGCCGCACCCGCCTCTCGGTCCGCGCGAGGGTCTGCGTCACGTACCCGCCCATGCTCGACCCGGTGACGGAGACGGGAACCGGACCGACCAGCTCCGCCAGGGCGTCCAGCAGGGCCGGGGCCTCCGCCACCGTCCGGCGCACGCTCTCCCAGACGTACTCGCGGGCGTTGAGCCCGGGCGGCGTGTCTCCCAGCCGCTCGCCGTGCAGCGCCGCGTCCGGGACGACGACGGCCCAGCCGTGCGCGGTGAGCCCGGAGTACACGCCGAGCTTGCCCTCCTTCGCCGCCCACGCCCCGTGGTAGGTGAGGCACACGGCCCGCACGTCGGCCAGTTCCGCAGGTCGCTCGATGAGGACGGGAACGCCCGCCAGCACCCGCCGTTCGATGAGGTACGGGGTCCCCTCGTGCGTCGGCGTGGCGTGCGGGTCGGCGGGGTCGAAGGTTCGCTCGGTCATGCCGTTTCCAATCGTGCCGCTCGTCCTTCCGCGTCCAGCGTCCACACGTCGGGATTGCACAGGGTCGCCCAGCCCCCGAAGTCGAGCCCCAGCGCGAGGGCGAGCAGGTTGCCGTGGGTGACGACGGCGGTGAGGCCGCGCGGGTCGCGGGCGTCGGCGAGGGCTCGGACGATGCGTGCCCGCGCTGTCGTGCCCGACTCGCCCCCCATCAGCGCAAGTTCATCATCCGCGAAGCTCGACCGCAGGTGCGTCATCCAGTCGGTCAGGTCGGCACCGCTCAGCACCCGCTCCGTCAATCGCCCGTCCGTCTCAATCTTCAGCCCCAGCCGGGCCGCCAGCGGGCGCACCGTGTCCACCGCCCGCCTCCACGGACTGCTCACGATGCGGGTGATGCCCAGCTCGGCCAGCCTTTCCGCCAACTGCGCGGCCTGCACCTCCCCCTCTGGAGTCAGTGGCGCGTCGAGAGCCTGCCCGGTCGCCTTCGCATGTCTGATCAGGAGAAGCGTCCCTATCGCGATCTTCGGCCCATCGCTGACGGCGCAGAGCCCACCGCTTCCCCTCACACGTTCCCCCCCAGCCGCCGCATCTCCGATTGCAGGGCCGCCACGTCCACGCAGCGCACCCGGCCCCCATGCTCCCGCGCCGCCCACGCCGCCGCGATCCCCGCCGCCTCGCCCATCGTGTGACAGTTCTGCTGCACCCGGATCGCCGACTGCGCCTCGAAGGTGCTCGACGCCGCGCGGCCCGGCACGAGAAGGTTCGCCACCCCCTGCGGCACGATGGAGCGGTAGGGAATCTCGTGGAAGGCATCGGGGGCGAAGTACGGCGCCTTGCCCTCCCGCTCGTGCAGGAGATGGGCGCCCGCCTTCACCGAGTGGATGTCCACCGGGTAGTGGTTTCGGCAGATCGAGTCCTCGAAGCGGCGGCAGTCGAGAATGTCTTCCAGCGTCAGCGTGTACTCCCCGACGATGCGCCGCGTCTCCCGCACCCCCACCATCGGCGCCACGGTGCCGATGAAGGCCGACTCGCACCCCTCCAGATAGCGGCGGCAGAAGGCCGTCAGTCGGTCAATCGCCGCCCGCCCGTCCGTCTGCGCCGCGCTGAGGTGCCAGGGGTTCGCCCCGTCGTTGAGGTCGGCGCGGATGCGCGGGCAGTTGAAGCTGATCTCGCCGGGCCGCCCCGGCACGCTGAAGCCTTGGAAGTAGTCGCCGTCGCGCTCCTCCAGCACGCCCGCCGCCACCGCCTCCCGGAAGAGCGGTTCGAGCGTGGACCGCTTGCCCCACACCATCCAGAAGTGCAGGAAGTCGGCAGAGGTCTGTCCCTGCCCGTGCGCGTTCAAGAAGGCGCACAGCCTCTCCGTGTCCACCCCCGCGAGCGTGAAACGCAGGCTCATCGCCTGGTGAATGCCCTCCTCGTCGCCCGCGTGGAAGGGGACGCCCGCCCCCACGGCCACGTCCGCGTCCCCCGTCGAGTCGATGAACACGCCCGCGTGGAGGGCCTGTAACCCGCCCTTGTTGTGGACGACGAGCGCGGTAATTCGCTCTTCCTCCACGAGTGGCTGAACGACGTGGGTGTGGTACAGCACCTCGCCACCCGACTCCAGCAACATCTCCTCCAGCACGAACTTCATGCCCTCGGGATTGAACCAGTTGTCGTTGCCGCCGGGGTCGGTCGCGCCGTCACCCCGCGCGTGCATCCTGGCCTTGAGTTCGTCCGTCAGCCCCCGGTTCAGGTTCCGCCCCGCCGAGACATTCCGCATCAGCGGCGTGACCCAGGCGTTTGTGCCCGTGCCGCCCAGGCTCCCCTGCGCCTCCACGACGAGCACGCGCGCTCCAGCCCGAGCGGCGGCGATCCCCGCGATGGCGCCAGCGGTGCCGCCCCCGGCGACGAGGACATCCCAGGAGCGGGGTTCGGTGTGGGAGGGGAGGGTCACTGGACGCCGACCTCGCCCCACGATTTCCCGTTCACGATGACCTCGAAGGGGCCTACGCGGGCAGGCGTTCCGGGGTCGGTGTAGGACAACGTGCCTTCCTCAACGACGGGGGGACAGGGACGGTTCGAACGTCTGCCCACAGATTCCGCCCGCAGCGTCAGGGCCTGCGCCGTCCGGGACACCATGCTCAGGCGGTGGTCAAAGCCCTCACAGGTGCTCAAGTTGTAGGCACGAACGTCGACTCGCAGCGCCTCCGTGGAAGAGACGGTCGCGGGCACGTTCACGCCAACCACCGTCAGGGGAAACACTTCCTCCACGCCGCTGCCCCCGCAGGCGGTTAGGGTGAAGGCGACGGTCGCAGCGCCCAACAGCTTCTTCATACGCTCATCCTGCCATTCCGGGTGAGGTCCCACGTCCGCACCTGCTTCACCCCTTCACCGCCCCCTCGATGCCCTTCATGAAGTACCGCTGCCCGAAGGCGAAGATCACCAGGATGGGCAACACGGTGATCACCGCCCCCGCCATCACCGCGCGCGAGTTCGTGCTGAAGGTGCCCGAGAGTTCGAGCAGCCCCGCCGACAGCGGCATCAGCTCCTTGTCCGGCAGCATGATCCGTGCCCACAGGAACGAGTTCCAGTACGCCACGAACTCCAGAATCGAGAAGGCCACGATGGTCGGCAGCGCGAGCGGCAGCATGATCCGCCGCCAGATCGTCAGTTCCTTCGCCCCGTCGATGCGGGCGGCCTCGATGAGTTCGATGGGAACCCCCAGGTACGCCTGCCGTAGCAGGAAGAGGCCCACGATGCTCGCCACGCCCGGCAGCACGACCGCCGCGTACTGCCGCGCCGCGTCCAGCACCGGGTTCGTCTGCTGGAGCAGCCCCAGCTTGATCGTCGTGATGTAGTTGACGATCAGCCCCGCCTCGTTGGGCAGCACCATCAGGACCAGGATCGCGTAAAAGATCAGGTCCCGCCCCGGAAACCTCATCTTGGCGAGCGGGTAGGCGGCGAGCGAGGCCAGCGTGACCGTCAGCGTGACGCCCAGCGTGCAGATGATCAGACTGTTGACGATCAAGCGCCAGAACGGCACCGTCGTTCCCTGAAACACTTCGAAGTAGTTTCGCAGACTCACGTCCTTGGGCAGTAGCTTCGCCTCGTAGATGCTCCCCGTCGTCTCCAGGCTGGTGATGAGGGTCCAGTAAAAGGGATAGAGCAAGATCAGCGCGATGACGACGAGGACCGTGTAGGCGAGGGCGTTCCACAGCAGGTTCTTGCGCCGCCTGCGCGCCTTGATCTCGCTCAGGGTCGGGCTGGCCGCTGGCCGCTGGCTGCTGGCCGCTCTCTCAAGCATCCGCCTTCCCCCCCCTCGTCAGCTTGAAGTTGATGAAGCCGAACACGATGCTGATCACCGCGATGATCAGCCCGGCGGCGGCGGCCAGCCCGTACTGGAAGTCCACGAAGGCCCGCGAGTAGGTGAAAAAGAGCGCCGTGTAGGTGCTTCCGGCGGGTCCGCCCTGCGTCATCACGTAAATCTCCTCGAAGACCTTGATCGCGCTGATGGTGCTCAGAAGGCTACACACCAGGATGGTCGGCCTCAGCCCCGGCAGCGTCACGTTCACGAAGACCTGCCAGCGGGTCGCCCCGTCGATCACGGCGGCCTCCTCCAACTCGCGGCCAATCGCTTGCAAGCCTGCGAGGTACAGCACCATGTAGTACCCGATGCCCTTCCACAGGGTCACGAACATCACCGCGTACAGGGCCGTGACCGGGTTGTTCAGCAGGCTGCCGCGCGCCTCCAACCCCAGGAACCTCAGCACGGCGCTCACCGGCCCGTCCTGCTGGTACATCCACGTCCAGATCAGGCCCACCACCGCGAAGCTCGTCACGACCGGCACGTAGTAAGCCGTGCGGAAAAAGCCGATGCCTCTCAGCGGCCTGTTCACGAGCATGGCGACCGCGATGCTCAGGAGCTGGATGACGGGCACGACGAGGATGTACTTGAGGCTGTTCCTGAGCCCGGCCCAAAACTGCGAGTCGGCGGCGAGGGTGCGGAAGTTCTCCAGCCCCACCCACTCCGGCGGGGAGATGATGTTGTACTTCGTGAAGGCCAGGTACGTGCCGAAAAAGACCGGCCAGGTGTGGTACAGAACGAGCAGGATCAGAAAGGGCAGCATGAAGGCGTAGGCGATCAGGGTATTGCGCACGGTCACGCGTGCCCCCTGCGCGCCCCGGACATGTTGCGCCCGCCGCGACTCCCGCCGCTTGGTGGTGGTCATGCCCGGCAGTCTACGGGTCGGCGGCCCATTAAGGAATGAAAAAAACCGGCCCTCTTGCGAAGAGCCGGTCCTGCCAGGCGGTGCTGGGCTTCAGTGGCCGTCGCCGTCTTGCGCCTCGCGCTTGCCCTCGCTGTACTCGGCGTGGGCCTGCGTGTTGTGGACCTCGGCCTTGGCGCGGTCTTCCATCGCCTCGGCGTCGTGCTTGGGGTTGTCGCTGAGGGCCCCGGCCACCTCGTGCCCGGCGGCGCGGGCGCGGTCGGCCCCTTCCTTCAGCTTGGCCCCGGCGGCGTCGGCGAGGTTGCCCAGCGTGCTCTTGTCATCACTCATGCGTGTAGACCTCCTGTGCGGTGGATTCCCGGATTGGGTAGCCACAGGATGCGCCCACAAGCTCAGCCGTGGGTAAGTTGAGGCTTGGCCCTCGCGTCACCCTCCGGGGGCAACGCCTTGACGCTCCGGGGGTCTTGCCGCTTCTGACGGGACCTGAACCCCTGTACCCCGTTCAGGTGACAGGGACGACATTCCCCCCACTTGGGGGTGGGGAGGTAGAGTTGGGCCGTCATGACGAACACCCAGCAGCACGTCAAGGTGCCCACCGAGGGCGAGAAGATCACCATGCAGGGGGAGAAGCTCCAGGTGCCGAACCACCCGATCGTCCCCTTCGTGGAGGGCGACGGCACCGGGCCCGACATCTGGCGCGCGTCCGTGCGGGTGCTCGACGCGGCGGTGGAGGCAGCCTACGGAGGCGAGCGCAAGATCGAGTGGCTGGAGGTCTACGCGGGCGAGAAGAGCGTGCAGGTCTACGGCGAGGGCGAGTGGCTCCCCCAGGAGACCGTGGACGCCTTCGACGAGTACCTCGTCGGCATCAAGGGGCCGCTCACCACGCCCGTCGGCGGCGGCATCCGCTCGATCAACGTGGCGCTGCGCCAGGAACTCGACCTCTACGCCTGCGTCCGTCCGGTGCAGTATTTCGAGGGCGTCCCCAGCCCCCTCAAGCGGCCAGGAGACGTGAACATGGTGATCTTCCGCGAGAACACGGAGGACATCTACGCCGGGATCGAGTACCGCGCCGGAACTCCCGAGGCTGAGCGTGTGCGCCGCTTCCTGATGGAGGAGATGGGCGTCACCAAGATCCGCTTTCCCGAGACCTCGGCCTTCGGCGTGAAGCCCGTGTCGAAGGAGGGCACCGAGCGCCTCGTGCGCGCCGCCATCCAGTACGCCGTGGACAACGGGCGCAAGAACGTCTCGCTCGTGCACAAGGGCAACATCATGAAGTTCACTGAGGGCGCCTTCCGCGACTGGGGCTATGACCTCGCCAAGCGCGAGTTCGGGGCCGTAGAGATCGACGGCGGGCCCTGGTGCCAGCTCCCGAACGGCATCGTCATCAAGGACGTGATCGCCGACAACTTCCTCCAGCAGATTCTCCTGCGCCCCACCGAGTACGACGTGATCGCCACCCTGAACCTCAACGGCGACTACATCTCCGACGCCCTCGCCGCCGAGGTGGGCGGCATCGGCATCGCGCCCGGCGCCAACATCAATTACGTGACGGGCCACGCCGTCTTCGAGGCGACCCACGGCACGGCACCCAAGTACGCGGGCAAGGACGTGATCAACCCCTCGTCGGTCATCCTCTCCGGCGAGATGATGCTGCGCTACATGGGCTGGACGGAGGCCGCCGACCTGATTCTGAAGGGTCTCGACCAGACCATCCAGCAAAGGGTCGTGACCTACGACTTCGCCCGCAACATGGAGGGCGCGACCGAGGTGAAGACCAGCCAGTTCGCGGACAAGATCGTCGAGAACATGCGGGGCGCCTGAAGGCGCGCAGATGGCAGAAGGCTGAAGGCCAACTGCGGGGGCTGGGGCGTGGGCCTCAGCCCTTGTTGCCTTCTGCTTTCTGCCTTTCGCCTTCTGCTACCCTCCCCCCATGACCCGCCTCCTCCTCGCCCTCGCGGGTGTGATCCTGCTCGCTGTGACCGCGCTGGCCCTGGTGTGGCTCGCCGGGCAGGTGCTCGTGGGCCTGGGCTCGTTCATCGTCGGGACGGCGGGCGTGCTGGGACGGCTGCTCGGCTACCTGCTGGGGACGGGGTTGCTCGCCGGGCTGGCCTACTTCCTGGCGAGCGCGTGGCGACCGACGAAGGGGCCGCGCCCTTGACCTCTGCCGACCGGTTCCTGGGCCGGGCGGATGCTTACGCGCAGGGGCGGCCCTCTTATCCGGCCTCGCTCGGGGCGTGGTTGACAGAGCGGGGGTCGCTGGGTGGCACGGTCGCGGACGTGGGGGCGGGCACGGGCCTCTTCACCCGCTTGCTCCTTGCCCACGGTGCCCGGGTCGTGGCCGTCGAACCCAATCCGGAGATGCGCGCCCAGCTCGCGGCAGGACTCGCCGGGGAGGTCGAGGCGGGCCGTCTCACTGTGCAGCCGGGCTCCTCCGAGGTCACCGGACTTCCCGCCGCCTCCGTTTCCCTCATCACCGCCGCGCAAGCCGCCCACTGGTTCACACCCGCGCCGACGGTGGAGGAGTTTCGCCGCGTCCTGACCCCCGGTGGCAAGGTACTCCTGGTCTGGAACGACTGGCGGGGCGAGGAGACGGCGTTCAACCTCGCTTACGGGGCCGTCGTCAACGGCTTCCTCGCCCCCGGCACCCCTGACCTCGCCACCCGCGTCCCTGAGGACGAGCTTCCTCAATTCCTCCCCGGTGGTTTCGAACGCCTCACCTTCGAAAATTCCCTGACCCTCACCCGCGGGCGGCTGTACGCCCTCGCCGGAAGCGTCAGTTACCTGCCATCGCCAAGTGCCCCTACCTACCCGGAGATGACGCGGGCGCTCGACGCGCTATGCGACGCGCACGGGCAGGGCGGCACCGTCACCCTGATGTACCGCACGCACGCCTTCCTGGGACTTCTCGACCCCTTGACCTCTTGACTCCCTGACGGCCCTACCCGTGATTCCCGCTTCATTTGGGGAAACAAGATCCTTTAAACTATTCGATTGTGACGCGCGCTGACTCCTGAGCACCCCTCAGCCCCCAGCGCGATCCGGGAGGCTTCTTGAGTTACTGGCGCAACCAGATCAAACCGCTGCTGGATGCGGAGACGGGGACCATGTTCAAGCAGGCCCCGATCCGCGTCACGCTGGCGTTTCCTAACCGCTATTCCGTGGGAATGGCCTCTCTGGGCTATCAGGTCATCTACCGCATGTTCAACCAGGAAGAGGGCATTGCCTGCGAGCGGGCCTTCCTCCCCGACGATGTGGACGCCTTCGAGCGCACCGGGCAGGCCCTGCCCACCGTCGAGAGCGGGCGGGACGCGGGCGACTGCGAACTCTTCGCCCTGAGCGTGTCCTTCGAGCTGGACCTCACCAACATCATCCGCACCCTCGACGTGGCGGGAATGCACCCCCTGCGCGAGGAGCGCGACGAGAACGACCCCATCGTGATGATCGGGGGGCCCTTCACGTCCTCCAACCCCTACCCGCTGACCCCTTTTGCCGACATCATCGTGATCGGCGACGGCGAGCAGATCGTGCCCGTGGTGTCCGAGGCCCTGCGGGAATCCCAGACCCGCGAGGACTTCTACGACCTGATCGACGGGATGCCCGGCATCTTCCTGCCCGCCCGGCACGTCCACGAGCCGACGTGGGCGACGGCGCCGAAGGAACTGCTGCCCGCCTACAGCCAGATCGTCACGCCGAACTCGGAACTCAGCAACATGTTCCTGGTGGAGGCGCAGCGCGGCTGCCCGCGGCCCTGCACCTTCTGCCTCGCGCGGACGATGTACGGCCCCAACCGCAACAACCAGGCGCAGGAACTCCTCGACACCATCCCCGACTGGGTGGAGAAGGTCGGGCTGGTGGGCGCGGCGCTCTCCGACTTCCCGCACACCAAGTACGTCGGGCGGGTGCTGACCGACCGCGGCATCAAGCTGGGCGTGTCCAGCATCCGCGCCGACACGGTGGACGCCGAACTGGCCGAGATTCTGAAGGCGGGCGGGCTGCGGACCTTCACCGTCGCCTCCGACGCGCCCTCCGAGCGCCTGCGCCGCTGGCTGAAGAAGGGCATCACGACCGAGGACCTGATCAAGACCGCGCAGATCAGCCGCGACCTGGGCTTTTCCGGCATCAAGGTCTACATGATGATCGGCCTGGGGCCCGAGAACGACGACGACATCACCGAGCTGATCGAGTTCACGAAGGACCTCGCCAAGATCAACCGGGTCGCGCTGGGGGTCAGCCCCTTCGTGCCCAAGCGCCACACGCCGCACTTCGCCGACCCCTTCGCGGGGGTGCAGACCATCGAGAAGAGGCTCAAGCGCATTCAGAAGGAGCTGCGGACGACCGCCGAACTGCGCAACGTCTCCGCCAAGTGGGCCTGGGTCGAGTCGGTGATCGCCCGCGGCGGCCCCGAGGTCGGCATGGCCGCCTACTCGATCTACCGGAGCGAGAGCATCGGCGCGTGGAAAAAGGCGCTCGACGAGGTGGGCTGGCGTGACGAGTTCGAGGCGAACACGCCCGCCATCGGCCTGCCGCCCGGGCAGTACGAGCCGCGCGAGGTGAGCGCGCACGCGCAGGGGCTGGCGGTGTAGGGAGGCAGAAGGCTCAAGGTGAAGGCAGATGGCGAGGGGACAAGCCATCTGCCTTTCGCCTTCTGCTATCCCGTCCTTGCCTCCCGCAGCCGCCTGTCCAGCAGCGGCGCCAGTTGTCCGTCGAAGCGCGCCAGGAGCGGCCCCAGAATCGCTGTCAGCAGGACGTACACGGCGGCGAGGGGGCCCAGCGTGGGCACGAGGCCCAGACCCAGCCCGGCGATCAGGATGCTGAACTCGCCGCGCGGGATCAGGGTCGCCCCGGCGCGGAAGCGGCCCCGCGTCTGCACCCCGGCGCGGGCGGCCCCCCACCACCCGGTGACGAACTTGGTGACGCTCGTGATGACGGCCAACAGCACGGCGGGCAGCAGGACGCCCGGCACGGTCCCCAGGTCGAGTTGCAGCCCGAAGAAGACGAAGAACACGGCGGCGAAGAGGTCGCGCAGCGGCTCGATCAGCCCGCGGGTGCGGTCGGCGACCTCTCCGGAGAGGGCGATGCCGACGAGGAAGGCGCCGATGGCCGCCGACACCCGCAGCAGGTCGGCCACTCCCGCCACGACGAGCACCAGCCCGAACACGCTCAGGAGCAGGGTCTCGTTGTTCCGCACGTTCACCACCCGGCTCAGGACGTGCCCGTAGCGCAGCGCCAGGAAAAATGCCAGCGCGAAGGCGTCCAGCGCCACGACCAGATTCACCCCGACCGCCGCCATCGTTCCGCCGATCAGGAGCGCGGCGACGACGGGCAGGTAGACCGCCATCGCCACGTCCTCCAGCACGCACACGGCCAGAACGACGGGCGTTTCGCGGTTACCCAGCCTCCCCAGGTCCGACAAGACCTTGCTGGCGATGCCGCTGGAGGTCAGGTAGGTGACGCCTCCCAGCAATACGGCCCCCAGGGGTGGGAACCCCAGCACCACCCCCGCCACCACCCCCGGTGTGAAGTTCAGCGCGAGGTCGAGCAGCCCGACCTGACGGTTCGCCCGCAGGTTGTCCCGCAGCTCCTGGCTGGTGTACTCCAGCCCCAGCGTGAAGAGCAGCAGCACCGCCCCGATCTCCGCCCCGACGTGGATGAACTCGCCCGGGGCGTCCCCCAGGCGCATGACGGCCCCGAGCACGATCCCCGTGAGGAGGTAGAGCGGAATGGGCGTGATCCCCAGCCGCCCGGCGGCGCGGCCCACGAAGGCCAGGGCGAGGATGACCGCGCCGATTTCCAGGAACAGTTGACCGAGGGACAGAGGAGGGCCTCCAGGGGTGGGGAGCGGGCCGGAGCTGGGGCGCGCGGCGCTCGGTGAGGGGGAGGCTCAGAGAGGGGAGGTGGGGGCCGGGTGCCTCAGCCCTCGCCGCCCAGCAGCCGGGCCGCACGCACCACCCCGCCCGGCGTGCCGACCACGACCACGGTGTCGCCCGCCTCCAGCCCGAACTCGGGGCCGGGGGCGGGGATCGCCTGCCCGCTTCGCATGACCGCCACGATGCTCGTGCCCGTGCGGGTCCGCATCTGCGTTTCGCCCAGTGGGCGTCCGGCGAAAGGCGTGCCCTCGGCGAGAGGTACCCAGTCCATCGCCAGCCCCTCGATGTCCTGGGTCAGCGTGTTCATGTGTCGGGTAATTGTGCTGCCGCCCAGCAGGTCGGCGACCGCCTCGGCCTCCTCGTCACTCAGCACGATGCTCTGCGCGCAGGCGTCCGGGTCGTCCCGCCGGGCCACGAAAATCTCGCGCCGCCCGTCCCGGTGCGTGATCACCCCCACCCGCTTGCCGAAGCGCCCGTCGAAATCGTGCCGCACGCCCACGCCCGGCAGTTGCGTTTCCTCCAGCTTGACCATAGGCGCAGCATAGGGCGGGACGAGCCGCGGCGCAGCGAGGGAGGTGCCCGTCCGCGCCCCAGCGGCAAGACCTGTCATTTGCCAGGCGTCACCGCCACCTGAACAGGCAAGCTCACGGTACGGGTGCAGAAGACACGCGAGACTGGCACCCATGAACGTTCCCCCTCCCCGCCCGCAGACGATGGCGGAAAAAATCCTCTCGCGGCGCGGCGACCGAACCGTCTACGCCGGGGACCTCGCCGTCGTGGAGGTCGATCAGGTCATGGTCGTGGACTCCATCGCGCAGAGCTTCATTCAGAGGATGGAGCAGGACCTCGCTGCCCGCCCCAAGTACCCGGAGCGCGTCTCCATCGTGATCGACCACGTGGCCCCCGCCTCCACCGTCAGCGTCGCGCAGGCGCAGAAGGAGGCGCGCGAGTACGCCGCGCAGGCGGGTGTCCGGCTCTTCGACGTGGGGCGCGGCATCTGCCATCAGGTGTTGATGGAAGAACGCCTCGCGCAACCCGGCTGGATCGTCCTGGGTTCGGACAGCCACTCGACGACCTACGGGGCGGTGGCCGTCTTCGGCACGGGGATGGGCGCGACCGACATCGCCCTCGCCGCCGCGAGCGGCAAGACGTGGCTCAAGGTGCCCGAGAGCGTGAAGGTCACCTTCGTGGGCGAGTTGCGACCCGGCGTGACCGCTAAGGACGCCGCCCTGGAGATGATCCGCGTCCTGGGGGCAGACGGTGCCACCTACCAGAGCGTCGAGATTCACGCCGGAGACCGCTTCACGCGCGGCGAGCGAATGACGCTGGCGAACCTGTGCGTGGAGGCGGGCGCGAAGGCGGGCCTCGTCGTTCCCGGTGGCGAGATTTTGACGGGCTACGGCTACGACATTCCCGACTGGGTATACCCCGACCCCGGCGCCACCTACGTTCAGGACGTGACCATCGACCTCGCCGCCCTGCGCCCTCGCATGAGTGCGCCCTCGGAGGTGGACAACGTTCACGACGTGTCCGAGCTGCGCGGCCTGAAGGTCGATCAGGTCTTCATCGGCACCTGCACGAACGGGCGGCTGGAGGACCTGCACGCCGCCGCCGAGGTGTTGAAGGGCCAGCGGGTCGATCCCTCCACCCGCCTCCTCGTCATCCCGGCGAGCAGCGAGGTCATGGAGGCGGCGATGGGGGACGGCACCCTCCTCACGCTGATGCAGGCGGGCGCGGTGCTGGGCACGCCGGGCTGCGGGCCGTGCATGGGCCGTCACCAGGGCGTGCTCGCCCCCGGTGAGGTTTGCGTCTCGACCTCCAACCGCAACTTCATCGGGCGGATGGGCGACAAGGACGCGAAAATCTACCTCGCCTCGCCCGCGGTGGCGGCGGCGACGGCGGTGATGGGACGGATCGCATTGCCGGAAGATGTGCTTAGAAAGCCTATACCCGTATGATCGTCGTCGGGTATGTCCTAATTGAAGGACATTCGCGAACGGAATGGATGCATTCAAGCGTGCCAGAAACCGTTTACACGCCAACAGAGTGTGTTTGCACGCTCCACCCTTCTAATCTGGCTTTAACGTGGATGGAAGATTCACAAACTAAGACAGTCTACATGGAAGGGCTTCGGCTAGATCAAGAAGAGAGGCAAAAGTTTCAGGCAGAGGTCGATAAGCTCTGTAATGATTCATTATGGGGGACTGACGGCGTATTCTCTGAGTACATGCCTGCTGCCAACTTCCTGAATAGATGGTTTCAGGGACGCCCCGATGTAGGCCTATACGAGTTGTCGATTCCTGATGATCTGCTTCCCAGTTTCCTCGATGCTACTGCGCCCCCTGCTAGCAACACGCTGCTAACCGGAAAACATCTTGCGGCACAAAAAGCCGCCCTTCCTTTTCCTGGTACCAAAGCTCTCGGGTTTGAAGTGTGGGGAGTACAGCCTTGGGGTGATATGCACACTTCCGTCTGTTACGACGTGCGTGATGGGTTCGTTCGTGATCTAGGCGCGACTTTCAATAGATGGGGCCTGCTGCCAACCTTAGAACTCGCACGAGAAGCTGCAATCATGAACAACGATGCGGAGGGTGGCTCGGTAGGGGACAGCTATTGGTTCCCCATTCAAATCGCAGAGATATCGGTTGAAGCGAAGATTTAATTTTATTGTTGACCCTCTGCATCACCCTCGTCCCTGCCATTCAGAAAGAAAGAGGCAAATCCCATGCCCCGAGTCTGGAAATTCGGCGACAGTGTGAACACCGACGACATCCTCCCCGGCAAGTTCGCCCCCTTCATGGCAGGTGAGGACCTGTTCCAGACCTTCGCCTTCCACTACATCCGCCCGGAGTTCGCCTCGCAGGTGCGGCCCGGCGACGTGCTGATCGGCGGGCGCAACTGGGGCCTGGGCTCCAGCCGCGAGTACGCCCCGCAGGCCCTCAAGAAGTTGCAGGTGGGCGGCATCATCGCGCCCAGCTTCGCCCGCATCCACTACCGCAACCTGCTCAACCTGGGCATCCCCGCCTTCGAGGCCGACCTGACGGGTGTGCTCGAAGACGGCGACGAGGTGACGCTGGACGTGGCCTCCGGGGTGCTCACGCGCGGCACCGAGACCTTCCAGCTCCCCCCGCCCCCCGCGTTCCTGACCGAGGCGCTGCGGGAGGGGAGCATCCTCGCCTTCTTCAAGAAGTACGGGCGTTTTCCCGGCGAACCCGCCGAGTAGCCCCCTCATCACTCATCCCCCATTCCTCCTCACTACACTCTGGGCATGGCAACCCTGGAAATCGACTGCCCCGTGTGCGCGGAGGTTCTCGAACTCACCGACGAGGACCGCGCCGATCTGGCCGTCGGCGACGTGATCGTGTGCGACTCGTGCAACGCCGAGATGGAAGTCACCCGCAACGAGGGCGGCGAGGACTTCGAGCTGGAACTCCTCGGCATCCTCACCGTCTGCCCCAACTGCGGCGAGGAGTTCGACGTGACCGACGACATGCTCGCCGCCGCACCCACCGTCCAGGGCGCAGACGGTGTGGAGGTCAGCGTCGTCACCTGCCCCCACTGCCGCGCCCGCATCGAGCTGGAGTTCGAGGACGAGGACGGCTCCCGCGCGGGCTAGGCAACCCCTCCGGCCTAAGGCAGCCTGAGTTAACCTGTCAACCGCAAGGAGAACGCCATGCCGACCATTCAATTTGAAAACCCGGAGACGGGCGCGACCATCGAACTCACCGATCCCGAACTCGGCGAACTCGTCATCGACGACGAGACGGGCGTGGAGTACGAGGTGGTGTCCATCGACCCCCCGCGCCTGGAGCAGGCCCCGCAGGAAGCGGAGGACTGGGGCGAGTAAGGCGCTTTCAGCCGTCAGCGGTCGGCTCTCAGCCCCGTGCTGACGGCTGACCGCTGAAAGCTGACTGCCTCCCCCTACACCTTATGGCCGACCTCGCCATCATCTACGACCGCATCCGCCCCGACGAGAAGATGCTCTTCGCGGCGCTCGACGCTCTCGGCGTGCCCTACGACAAGGTGTACGCGCCGCAGCTCAGGGTGACTTTCGACGACGCCGGGCGCGCCGGGGTGCCGTGGCGCGTCGCCCTCGAGCGCTGCGTGAGCCAGTCGCGCGGGCACGGGGTCACGCGGGCGCTGGAAGGGCTCGGCGTCCGCGTCGTGAATCCCTCCCATGTCATCGAGCTGTGCGGCGACAAGCTCGCCACGAACGCCGCGCTGGCCCGCGCCGGGCTGCCCACGCCGCGCACGGGGGTCGCCTTCGACGGGGAGGCGGCGCTCGCCCTCATCGAGGAGCTGGGCTACCCGGTCGTCCTCAAGCCCACCGTGGGCTCGTGGGGACGGATGGTCAGCCGCATCAATGACCGCGACGCCGCCGAGGCGGTCATCGAGCACAAGGAGGTGCTGGGCGGGCCTCAGCACGGCATCTTCTATGTGCAGGAAATGATCGCCAAGCCGGGCCGCGACATCCGCGCCTTCGTCGTGGGCGGCGAGTGCATCGGCGCGATCTACCGCACCTCCGAGCACTGGATCACGAACACGGCGCGGGGGGCCACGGCGAGCAACTGCCCGGTCACACCCGAGATCGAGGGGCTCGCCCTCCGGGCCGCCGCCGCCGTCCACGGCGAGATCGTCGCCATCGACCTCGTGGAGGACCCGGGGCGGGGCCTGCTCGTCATCGAGATCAACCACACGATGGAATTCAAGAATTCGGTGAGCACGACGGGTGTGGACATTCCCCGCCGGATGGGCGAGTACGCCCTCGGTCTGCTCGGTTAGGTGACAGGCTGGGGCATCATCGCCCCCCGGCTCGTCTCCAACCTGCGGCGGTTTTCCTGTGGAGAGGGGGCCGCTGCTTACCTCGGCCTGGTCTGCGCCCTGTTCCCCAACTGGCCCTGACGAGCGACGACCGCCGCTTCCAATTCACCCGACCACAGGGAGCCGGGACTTTCTGCCCCTCACCGTCAACGCCTGGGCCATCGTCACGAAAGGGGGGACGCGGAGGGCGTGCCGACGTGGTGGCCCATCCGCACACCCTGAGCTTCGCCCACAAGGGTCACGACGCGCCGGAATCGGCTCCGGGGCTGGCACAGTCCCCCGTATCCTTCGTCCTCGAACATCGGGAACGCCTGATCACCCGTGTCCTCGCTTTGGCGGGGCGAGAATTCGCGGCCTGCCGGGCCAGTCACAACACCCTCGCCTCTGCCCTAACTCTCGATGCTGCGGCGCGAGGACAGGTGCCGGTGAAGGTTGCGTTCGTCGGCGTCACCCGCCCACACCGCTCGGCCTGTTTGTCAGCTTGACCCGCCGCTCAGTGTGAAGCATCATACCATCTTATGAGTCAAACCCTTTCAAGCTTGCAACCATGACCGATCCGCTGGCGCAGGCCAACGCCCCGAACGATGCCCACCAGGCCAGTGCCGATGCCGCCCGGCTGGCGGCGGAGATGCGGCGACTGCACCGACTCATCAGCAGCCGGGTGCTGCTGAACATGCAAGACGAGTTGCAGGGCCACGAGCTGAGCTTTACCCAGATGACGGTGATGCACCAGCTCCGCGCGCAGGCCCCCCTGACCGTCACGGCGCTCGCCGACCGCGCCCGCCTGAGCCTGCCCGCGATGAGCCACCTCGTCGAGCGGCTGGTGCGCCGGGGGCTCGCCGAGCGGCGGGAGAACCCGGACAACCGCCGCGAGAAGCTCGTCGCCCTGACCGTCCAGGGTCAGGACATCGTGAACCGGATGGACGCGCAGTTTATCGGCGCCTACGAGACTGCCTTCAGCCGGGTAAGACCCGAGACGATCCGCGCCGCCGCCGCCGCCGTGCGCGCGCTGGTGGCCGAGGTCGGCCCCGGCCCCGACTGTACCCCCCCCTCCCAGGAGAACCCATGACCACTCCCCCCCCACCCGGCGCCCGCGCCGCCGTCGAGCGCATCAACTACGCACAGACGCTCGACATGCGCACCAAGCGCGTGATCCTCTTCGGGGTGCTGCTCGGGCTCTTCCTGAGCGCGCTCGACCAGACCATCGTCTCGACCGCCATGCCGCGCATCGCCCAGGACCTCAACGGGCTGAACCTCTACGCCTGGGTCACGACCGCCTACCTCCTCACGAACACGGCGCTCGTGCCCATCTACGGCAAGCTCTCGGACCTGTACGGGCGCAAGCCCATCCTGATGACCGGCATCGTGATCTTCCTGATCGGCTCGGCGCTGTGTGGCCTCTCCGGTGAGCCCTTCTTCGGCAACCTCTTCGGCGGCGGCATGATGCAGCTCGTCGTGTTCCGGGGTGTCCAGGGCATCGGGGCGGCGGCGCTCGGCTCGGTGGCCTTCGCCATCATCGCCGACCTCTTCGAGCCGGTGGACCGGCCCCGCTACCAGGGCCTGTTCGGGGCCGTCTTCGGCCTCAGCAGCGTGCTGGGGCCCCTGCTCGGCGGCTTTCTGACCGACCAGATTTCCTGGCGCTGGGTGTTTTACGTGAACCTGCCGCTGGGGCTGATCGCCCTGTCCTTCATCGCCTCCCGGATGCCCCGGCTCGCCAGCGGGCTGGAGGCGAAGGTGGACTGGCTGGGCGCGTTCCTGATCCTGGTCTTTACCGTGCCGCTGCTCCTCGCGCTGACGTGGGGGGCGGACGGCAACTACGCCTGGACGAGCCCCCTGATCCTGGGCCTGTTCGGCCTCTCCGCCGCCTCGCTGGTGGCCTTCCTGTTCGTGGAGAGCCGCCACGAGAGCCCGATCCTGCCCTTGACCCTCTTTCGCAACCCCACCTTCGCGTGGGGGGCGGTCGCCCGCTTCCTGATCGGGGCGGGGTTCCTGGGGGCCATCCTCTTCCTGAGCCTGTACCTCGTGAACGTGCAGGGGGTGAGCGCCACCGCCGCCGGGACCGCCACGATTCCCCTGACGGTCGGGTTGATCATCGGCTCCATCGCCTCCGGGCAGATCGCCAGCCGCATCGGTCGGTACAAGCCGCTCATCCTGATCGGGCTGGCGCTGACCGTGGTCGGCTTTTTCAGCCTGAGCACCCTGAGCGCCGACACGCCCTACGGCGGGGTGGTGCTGCGGATGGTGCTGCTCGGCCTGGGCCTGGGGCCCGCGCTGCCCCTCTTCACCACCGCCCTGCAACTCGCCGTCAAGCCCTGGGAGATCGGCGTGGCGACGAGCGCCGGGCAGTTTTTCCAGCAGATGGGCAGCACCATCGGCACGGCGATCTTCGGGGCGCTCCTGACCGCCGGACTCTCGACCCAGTTCACCCGCAACTTCGAGCAGGCCAAGGTCGGCCAGCCCCCCGCCGTGCAGGCGATCCTGACCCAGAGCCAGCAGGCCGCCGCGCGGAACACCGGGGGCGGCTTCGGCGCGGCCCCCCAGGCGGAGGGCACCGACCAGGCCACCGGACTTGCAACCGCGCGCCGTCAGGTGGAGGCCGCCGTGCAGAGCGGCAACGCCGCCGCCCTCGGCCAGATCGCCCAGAACCCGGCGCTCCCGCAGGGCCTGCGTGAGGGGCTGGGCCGCATTCCCGCGCAGGCCCTCGCCACCGAGCAGGGCCGCGCGGGGGTGCTGAGCCAACTGAATGAGCAGTACGCCGCCTTCGAGGCCGCCGGGCAGCGCATCGAGCGGGTGGTGAAGGTCTCCTTCGCGGGCGCCATCGCCAACATCTACCGCTGGAGCATCCTCGTGGCCCTGCTCGCCCTGCTCGCCACGCTGATGATGCCCAACCTCTCCATGCCCACCCGCAGGCGCGGGGAGCGGGTCCCGGCGGCGCACGTCGAGGTCTGAGGGCCGGAAGTCGCGGGAAAGGGGGCGGGCGTGGACGCGGGGTTCACGCCCGCCCCCGTCCCTTGCCCCCACGCTCTACCCTGACGCCCATGACCCGCCCCCTGTTCCGCGAAGACCCGGCCCTCCTCACCTTCGGCGCGACCGTGACGGAGGTGCGGGAGAGGGCCGTCGCCCTCGACGCCACCGCCTTCTATCCCGAGGGCGGCGGGCAGAACGGGGACGCGGGCCGGCTGCGCTGGGACGGGGGAGAGGTCCGCGTGCGGGACACCCGCAAGGGCGAGGGCGGCGTGGTCTGGCACGAGCTGGAGGACGCGGGGCCGGAGGTCGGCACGCCCGTCACGGGCGAGGTGAACGCGGCGCGGCGGTGGCGGAACTCGGGGCGGCACAGCGGCGAGCACCTCCTCGCGCAGGCCTTCCACCGGATCAGCCCCGCCTTCGGGGTGGCGGCGGTGAGTATGCGGAATCCGGAGTCCACCCTCGACCTGCACGGCGACCCCTCCGAGGCCGACGTGCGCGCCGCCGAGACCCTGCTGCGCGAGACGCTCGCCCGCACGCCCCTGACGCTCGACACGCCCACGGTGCCGAGCGCGGAACTGCACCGCTACCCGCTGCGGCGGGAGGCGAAGGTGGAGGGCGACGTGCGGCTGGTGATCTTCCGCGACCCGGAGGGCGTGCCCTTCGACGTGAGCGCGTGCGGGGGCACGCACGTCCCCCACGCCGCGATGGCCGCGCCCGTGGTTGTCCTGCGGACCGAGCGCATCCGGGGCGGGCTGACCCGCGTGTCTTTCATGGCGGGGGAGGAGGCTGCCCAGTACCTGGGCGGGGTATACGCGGAGAGCCGGGCGCTGGCGCAGGACTTCAGCATTCCGGTGGAGCGTCTGCCGGAGCGGGTGGCGGCCCTGACGGAAGAGCGGGCCACCCTGAAGGGGGAGACCGCCACGCTGCGCCAGCGCCTCGCCCACACGCTCGTGCGGCAGGTGCCCGCCCGTGAGGTCGGCGGCGTCCCCCTGCGCGAGGTGACGCTCGACGACGTGGCCCTGCTGCCCCTGGTCCTGACGGACGTGCCCCGGGACGAGGTGGTGGCCGCCCTCGCCCCCGGCGGACGCTGCGGCGTCGGCAGCGCGCGGGAGGACGTGCCCGCCGGCACCCTGCTGGGCCGGGCGCTGGAGGCCGCGGGCGGCAAGGGGGGCGGTCGGCCCGCGCTCGCCCAGGGGACGACCCTGGAGCCTGAGGCGTTTCTGGAGGCCGTGCGGGGGGCCCTGCTCGCGTCCCGGTGGGCGGGGCAGGAGGCCTGAGGCGCCTCACACGCCCCTGACCTCCTTCGTGCGAAAATCGTCACGCATGAAAAGAAACCTGATGCTGGTGGGGACGGCGCTCTCCCTGAGCAGTTGCTCCTCGATTCTCGGCCCGGCCCAGCCCGAGGTGACGGTCACCGTCCTCGGCGTGAACGATTTCCACGGCAACCTCCTGCCGACGAGCTTCCGCGTGCCCGACCCCGCCGACCGCACGAAGACGGTCACCGTGCAGGCGGGCGGCATCGAGACCATCGGGGGCATCCTCGCCCAGACGCGCCAGGAAAACCCCAACACCGTCTTCGTGGGCGTGGGCGACATGACGGGCGCTTCCCCCCTGGTCAGCGGCCTGTTGCGCGACGAGCCCACCATCCTCGCGCTGAGTGAACTCGGCATGGCGGTCAACGTGGTGGGCAACCACGAGTTCGACTACGGCTACGCCGAGCTGCAACGCTTCCAGAAGGGCGGCTGCGACTCGAACGACCCTGGCCGCGCCTGCAAGTACGTCAACCCCTTCCCCGGCGCCTCCTACACCTACATCGGCGCGAACGTCGTGGACGAGAAGACGGGCGCGCTCGCCTTCCCCGCTTACAAGATCGTGCAGGTCGGCCCGGCGCGCGTCGCCTTCGTGGGCGCGGTGCTGAAAGACACCCCCACCGTCGTCACCCCCTCGGGCGTGGCGGGCCTGCGCTTCGAGGATGAGGTCGCCGCGATCAACCGGGTGATCCCGCAGATCAAGCGCGGCAACGTGGACGCCATCGTCGCCCTCGTCCACCAGGGAGGCGCGAGTCCCGACGCCTTCGACGTGGTGAACTGCAAGACGCTCACCGGCCCCATCGTGGACATCGCCAGGGGCCTCGACCCCGCCGTCAGCGCGATCATGACCGGCCACACCCACCGCGGCTACAACTGCCGGGTGCCCGGCCCGGACGGTCAGGAGCGCGTGGTGATCCAGGGCGACGCCTTCGGCCACCTCCTCCAGCGCCTCGACCTGAAGGTGGACACCCGCGCGAACCGGGTGGTCTCCGTCGAGTCGAGAAACGTCCTCGTGGACGCGGCGAACGGCCCCAAGGACGCCGCGATGACGACCATCGTGCAAAAGGCCAAGGCGATCACCGATCCGGTCGCCGGGCAGACCATCGCCACCCTCGGCGTCGAGCAGATCACCCGCGCCCAGAATCCGGCGGGCGAGAGCCCGCTCGGCGACGTGATCGCCGACTCGCAGCTCGCCGCGACCCGCGCCCCCGAGAAGGGCGGCGCCGTGATCGCGTTCATGAACCCCGGCGGCATCCGCGCCGACCTGCCCGCCAACGTGCCCAACCCTGGCCGCCGGGTGACGTACGGCGACACCTTCGCGGTGCAGCCCTTCGGAAACATCCTGGCCGTGATCACGCTGACGGGCGCCCAGATAGGGGCCGTGCTGGAGCAGCAGTTCGACAACCCCTCCGCCGGGCAAAACCGCATCCTCCAGGTCAGCGAGGGCTTCGCCTACACCTGGGACAACGCCCGGCCCAAGGGCGAGAAGGTCGTGGGCATCACCCTGAACGGCCAGCCCCTCGACCCCGCGGCGAGCTACCGCGTCACCGTCAACAATTTCCTCGCGGACGGCGGCGACAACTTCACCGTCTTCGCCCAGGGCACGAATCGCCTGGGCGGCGACGTGGACCTCGACGCCTTCCAGAACTACCTGCGCGGCAGGGAAGTTACCCCGCCGCCGCTGGGCCGCATCACCCGCCTGAACTGAGGCGCGGGCAAGGCAGTGGGGGAGAGGTGCGGTGGCCTCTCCCCCTCACCGTTTCGCCTTCCCGGTCAGCGGCTGGCGGGCGCGGCGCTCAGCACGGCGTCCACGGTCTTCAGGGCCGCGTCCACCGTCTGCCGGACGAGCGCGGGGTCGAGCACGGTGTCGCCCGGCTGGTGGTAGTTGGGGTCGATGCCCGTGTGGAAGAAGAGGGTCGCCACCCCCGCCTGCGCGAAGGAGGCGTGGTCGCTCCCGCCGCCCCCGCCCGAGAAGGAGCGCAGGGCGGGGTTCGCCTCCCGCGCGGCGTTCACGAGCGCGTCGTCGCCGCTCACGCCGAGGGGGTCGACGTTCACGCCCACCATGTCGAAGTTGAACATGGCCCGCAAGCCCCCCACCAGGGCCGCGTTGTCCTTCACGAAGGCGCGCGAGCCGCGCAAGCCGTCCTCCTCGCCGTCGAAGAGGACGAAATAGCTGCGGGCGGCGAGCGGCGTGTTCACCGCGCGGCGCGCGAGGTCGAGCACCGCGAGCGTGCCCGAGAGGTTGTCGTTCGCGCCCGGCGCCCCGGCCACCGAGTCCATGTGGGCGCCGAAGAGCAGCTCGGGCCGCGTCACCCCCGTCTTGAAGGCGACCACGTTCACGCCGCGCACGTCGCCCTGGCGCACCCGCACCGCGAGCGTGACCGGCTGCCCCGCGCGCAGGCCCGCCCCGGTGGCCGCCGAGACCCCCAGCACGGGCAGCTCCACCCGCTCGCCGAGGGTGCCCCCGCGCAGCTCCCCGTCCGCGTTGTTCACGACGATCAGGCCCCGCGCCCCCGCCGCCAGGGCGTTCCGGGCCTTCTGCGCGAAGGGAATCTGCCCGCGCCGCACCACGGCGACCTTGCCCCGCACGTCCGCTCCCCGGAACTCCTCGGGGGTGCCGACACCGGGCACGAGGGCGACGGGCGCGCTGACCTCCCCGCCCGCGCTCCCCTGGAGGGCAACTCCCCGCAGGGTCCGCTCGCCCACCCGCACGTCCGAGCCGAGGTCGTCGAAGCGCGGGTAGGAAAAGGCCTCGCGGCGGGTGGTGTACCCCAGGGCGCGGAACTGCCCTTCCAGGTACGTGCGGGCCTGCTCGTTCGCCGGAGTGCCCGTCACCCGGGGGCCGAACTTCAAGACGGCGGAGAAGTCGTTCTCGATGGAGGCCAGAGCCGTCGAACCCAACAACAACGCGCCCAACACGGCGCGCACTCCCAATTGACGCATGGGGACAGGAGAGCACGGGCGGGGATGAGTTGACCCCCGGAGACATGAGATTGTGCGGGCTGAGCGCAGGGTGTGTGGCCTGCGCTACGACTGTCTGGGCGCCATCTCACGGCGAAGGCTGACCGGACCATGTGCCACACCTTAAGCACGCCTTAACCCACTCTCCGCCTGACCTCACGGCCCTGCACACTACGGACATGACGGGCAAGGGGAAGGCCGCCGGGGGAGAGGGGACGCCGACATCACCGGGGGAGTCCGGCACGGTGATCGTGACGGGCGCGGCGCGGGGGATCGGGCGGGCGGTCGCGGAGCTGTACGCCGAGCGGGGGCACCGGGTGCTGAGCGTGGACCTGGGCATGCCCCCGGTGCTGCGCGGGCAGCCGCGGGTGCGGGCGGACGTGAGCACCGCCGCCGGGCGCGAGCGCATCCTGCGGGCGGCGCGGCCCCTGGGCGCCGTGGGGGTGCTCGTGAACAACGCCGCGTACCAGGGCGCACACGGCGGCGTACTGGAGGTCAGCGAGCGCGGCTGGATGCGCGCTCTGGGCGTGAACCTCACCGCGCCGCTGCTCCTCACGCGCACCCTCTTCGACCTGATGGGGCCGGGGAGCGCGGTGGTGAACGTCGCTTCCGTGCAGGGCCTCTTCGCCGAGCAGAACAACGCCGCCTATAACGCCAGCAAGGGCGGGCTGGTCAACCTCACCCGCGCGATGGCCCTCGACCTCGCCCCGCGCGGCGTGCGGGTCAATGCCGTCGCCCCCGGCGCCATCGCCACGGAAGGCGTCATGCAGGCCATCCACGGCAGCGAGAACCCGGAGCAGACCCGCCGCGACTACGAGGACCTCCACGCCCTGCGCCGCCTCGGCGAGCCGCGCGAGGTCGCCCGGGCGATCTACTTCCTGGGCAGCCCCGAGTCGAGCTTCGTGACGGGCGCGATCCTGACCGTGGACGGCGGCATGACGGCGAGTTTCATGATGGCGGGGAGGCCGGTGTAGGGACGCTGAAGGTCGGCTTTGGTGCCTGTCCACGCCATTAAGTAGGATCAAGACGATATGAGTTTCGATCTGGCAGTGTGGCACTCGCCCATCCCTAAGAGCAGTCGTGAAGCGCAGACGATTTATGAGCAGCTCTGCGAGGGGGATTCGCAAGTCGATACCCTCCCTGAGCATGGGGTTGCCGGATTCTTGAGCGACATTTTCAGGACTTATCCCGCCCTGGAGGATTTAGCCGAGAAGGATCTTGACGACCCGAAGAAGGCGGTGTGGTCCGTAACACCGCAGGTCACAAGGGGAGGAGTCGTCTTTTCGATTCGATGGTCGGTCGCAGACGTTGTGGCTGATTTGATAGAGGAGCGGGCTTACCGATGGGGCTTGGTGGTCTACGACCCACAGGAAAAATATATAGTAATTCCGAATCGAGCCTAAATTTGTTCTAGGACATTCACTACAAAAATACTGTCACGCTGAGCATAGCGAGGCATCTCTAACCTGCCGACCGAGACCCTTCACTTCGTTCAGGGTGACACTTCTTCCGTCAAATGCTCTAAAACCCAATCGGCTCCTACAACCTCCGCTCCCGTCCCCAGCCGAGCAGCCCGACGATCAGCGTGAAGGCGATCAGGGCGAGGGCGGGGATGGTGAGGACCGAATTGAGGTTGGCGAGCGGCCCTCCCCACACCGGCCAGTGGACATTACAGGGCACGGAGGAAGCGGCGCTGCACACGCGCAGGGTCTCGATCACGCCCCAGTCTTCCAGGTTGTGCACGAGGGCGACGAGCCAGCCGAGCACGGCGAGGGGCACCGCGTAGGCCCGGATGCTCAGGTCGCCGCGCAGGGCCGCGATGCCCAGCAGCAGGGCGAGAGGGTACATGGCGACGCGCTGAAACCAGCACAGGACGCACGGCGCGAAGCCGCGCACCTCGCTGAAGTACAGGCTGCCCAGGGTGGCGGCGAGCGCCACGACCCAGGCAAGGTAAAGGCGGTTGTCGCGGGTCACGCCCGACCCTTACTGGAGGGCGGCGTCGATGGCGGCCCCGACGGTCGCCGCGTCGTAGCTCGGGAGGAGCTTGCCGTTCACGTAGATGCTGGGCGTGCCGCCGACTCCGGCCTCGCGCGCCTGCCGCTCGTCGGCGTCCACGGCGGCGGCGGTCTCGTCGTTGTCGAGACAGGTGTTGAAGCGGGCCTGATCGATGCCCTCGACGCTTCCGGCCAGCTCCTTGAGGCGGGCCTTGGTGGCCCAGACCTGACTTTCCGGACCCTGCGCGCGGAAGATGATCTGCCGCATCCGCTCGTGGGCCTCGCTGCCCCCCTGCACAAAAGCGCACTCGGCGGCCTGCGCGGCGAGCTTGCTGTCGTCCACCGGCAGGCGGGCCGCCTCGGCCAGGAAGGGGAAATTCAGCGAGACGAGCTTCGCCTTCCCGGTGTCGAGGTACTGCGAGCGAATCTGGGGCATGAACTCCTCCTCGAAGCGCTTGCAGTTGGGGCACTTGAAATCCTCGAACACCACCAGGGTGACGGGCGCGTCCTCCCGCCCGAGCACGGGCTGGCCCGTCAGGTCGAACCTGACCGTCTGCCCCTCCCCGGCGCTGGGCCTGCCGCGCACCGCGAACAGCGCGAGCGCGATGAGGACGGCGGCGATCAGCGTGCCGATCACGAGCACCGTGCGGCCCTGGTTGTTGCCCTGGAGTCTGGTCACCCCGGCAGTGTACCGCCGGCCCCCGTTAGAAATCCGGGCGCACGGGCTGGACTTCGCCGCCGGGGGGGAAAGCCCCGACCTCCTGTGTGCCGCGTCCCCGCGGCCCGCGGCGAGCGCGGTGAGGGCGCACGGCGAGGTCCCCGTGGGCCAGGCCGCCGGAGTTGAGCGTGGGCCGCGGGGGGTCACCCGCCCGCTGAAGGGCTGAGCCAGGGCGAAGGGGCCGGAGCGTTTCCACCCCGGCCCCTCCGGTCGGCCCCACCCCTGAGGCGAGCCTCAGCCGTGCCGCCCCGACTCCCGGTGGCTCCCCGGCAGGCCGACCTGCCCGTCCTCGGGCGCGGCGGTCACCGTGATGACCTCGGTGGCCGTCGTCACCGTCAGCGGCTCGGGCGAGGCCGGGGGGACGGGGGCCGCGCCCGCCGCGGGAACGGGCGTGGCAGGGGCCGACGCCAGCGCCGCGCGCCTCGCCCGTCTGCGCGCCGCGTACCGCCACGCCACCCCGACGAGCTGGCGCACGAAGCTGAAGGCCAGCCCGGCGAGCATGGCGGTCAGCGCCGTGCGCTGGAAGGTCGCGTTGGCGGGCAGGGTCAGCTCCGGGTCGAGCTTCGTGCCGTACCGCCCCACCGCCAGCAGCGGTAGCGCGAAGACGGCGGCGGCGAAGGGCAGCACGAAGGCCCCCCCCGAATGCTTCACGAGCAGCAGCGCGAGCAGGGCCCCGCCCACCAGCGGCACGATCACCGTCCACTGCGAGGTCAGCAGGCCCGGGACGAAAAACGGCAGCCCCCCCAGCGCGGCCCCCAGATAGCCGAACCACCCGCCGAACTCGTCCGCCAGGATGGTCAGCCCCACCCAGAAGAGCAGCCGCATGGGCCAGTCGGTCGGCGGCCAGGTCCACAGCAGGTACGCCAGCGCCGCCACTGCCGCGCAGCCACCGAGCAGCCGCAGTACGGTCCAGACCGGCGACACCCGCGCGGGGCCCGGGTTGAGGCGGGCCCGCCGTTTCGGTCGCGCCGGGGAGGCCGTCCCCGTCACGCGCCCACCGCCTTCTTCGCGCGGGGCTTCTTGTCGGGCACGGCGAGGGCGAGCTCCGCGTTCTCGGGCGCCTCGGCGGGCACGATGCCCGGCACCCGGCGCAGGTACTCGCCCGTGTGGCTCGTGGGGTGGGCGGCCATCTGCTCGGGCGTCCCCGTCGCCACCACCGTCCCGCCCCGGATGCCGCCCTCCGGCCCCAGGTCGATGAGGTGGTCGGCGCACTTCATCACGTCGAGGTTGTGCTCGATCACCAGCAGGGTGTTGCCGCCCTCCACCAGCCGTTGCAGCACCTCCATCAGCTTGCGAACGTCCTCGAAGTGCAGCCCCGTCGTCGGCTCGTCGAGGATGTAGATCGTCTTCCCGGTCGCCCGCTTGCTGAGTTCCGTGGCGAGCTTGATGCGCTGCGCCTCGCCGCCGGAGAGCGTGGTCGAGGGCTGCCCGATCCGCATGTAGCCCAGCCCCACGTCGCACAGCAGCGTCATCTTGCGCTCGATGCCGGGGATGTTCTCGAAAAAGGCGCGGGCGTCCTCCACCGTCAGGTCGAGCACCTCGGAGATCGTCTTGCCGTTGTACTTGACCTCCAGCGTCTCGCGGTTGTAGCGCGCCCCCTTGCAGACCTCGCACGGCACGTAGATGTCGGGGAGGAAATTCATCTCGATCTTCATCACCCCGTCGCCCTTGCAGTGCTCGCAGCGTCCGCCCTTGACGTTGAAGGAGAAACGACCCGACTGGTAGCCGCGCCTCCGCGCTTCCGGCGTCCGGGTGAAGAGGTCGCGGATCTCGGTGAAGACGCCCGTGTACGTCGCCGGGTTGCTCCTCGGCGTCCGCCCGATGGGGCTCTGGTCGATCTCGATCACCTTGTCGAGGTGCTCCATCCCCTCGATGCGGTCGTAGCGCCCTGGCGTCGTCTTCGCCCGGTTGAGCTCGCGGGCGAGGGTCGCGTGCAGGATGTCGTGGATCAGCGTGGACTTGCCCGACCCCGAAGGCCCAGTCACGACCGTCATCGTCCCCAGCGGGATGTCGATGCTCACGTTCCTGAGGTTGTGCTCGCGGGCGCCGATCACCTTGAGCCGCTTGCCGTTCCCGCGCCTGCGGGTGGCGGGCACCTCGATCTTCAGCTCGCCGCGCAGGTACTTGCCCGTCAGGCTGCCCTCGTTCTCCCGCACCTGCTCAGGTGTCCCGACCGCCACGATCTCGCCGCCGTGCACGCCCGCGCCCGGCCCCATGTCCACGAGATAATCCGCCTCCAGCATGGTGTCCTCGTCGTGCTCGACGACGATCAGGGTGTTGCCCAGGTCGCGCAGGTTCTTCAGCGTGCCGATCAGGCGCCCGTTGTCCTTGGGGTGCAGGCCGATGGAGGGCTCGTCGAGGACGTACAGCACACCCGTCAGCCCCGAGCCGACCTGCGTGGCGAGGCGGATGCGCTGCGCCTCCCCGCCCGAGAGGGTGTTCGCCGTGCGGTCGAGGCTGAGGTAATCGAGCCCCACGTCCACCAGGAACCTCAACCGGGTGCGGATCGCCCGCAGGATCGGTTCCCCGACCGCCGCCCCGAACTCGTTCAGGCCGTACTCGTAGCGCCGGGGCGGGTGCGCCCTCGCCGTGCCGCCGAGGTGCCCGTGGAGGTGGGGCTCGATGGCCGCGTGGTCGAGAGCGCCCGCCTGGAGGCCCTGGAAGAAGGCGTCCGACTCCAGCACGCTCATGCCGCTCGCCTGCGAGATGTTCAGGCCGCCCACCCGCACCGCCAGGATCTCGGGCTTGTACCGGGTGCCGTCGCAGGTCGGGCAGGGGCGCAGCTCCATCATCTCCTCGAGCTTCTCGCGCATGAACTCCGACTCGGTGTCGGCAAATCTCCGCTCCAGGTTGGGCAGGACGCCCTCGAACTCGGTCGTGAAGCGCATCGTCTCCTTGCCGCCCCGCCGGTAGATCACCTCGAAGGGCTCGCCCGGCCCGTGCAGGATCGCGTGCTTGGCCTTCTCGGGCAGGTCGCGCCACGGCGTCTTGAGGTCGAACTCCAGGTGCTCGGCGAGCGCCTTGAGCTTGTCCCAGTAGTACACGCCGCCGCCCGTGCCCTTCTTGCTCCAGGGGAGGATCGCCCCCTCCGCGACGCTCAGGTTCTCGTCCACCACCAGGTCCGGCGAGAACTCCTGCTTGCTCCCCAGCCCCGCGCAGTCGCCGCACGCGCCGTAGGGGTTGTTGAAGGAAAAGGAGCGCGGTTCGAGTTCCTCCAGCACGCTGCCGTGCTCCGGGCAGGCGAACTTCTCGGAAAAGAGTTCTTCCAGCGGTGTGCCCCCCTCGCCCGCGTCGGGCATCAGGACGCGCAGCAGCCCCTCGCCCCGCCGCAGCCCGAGTTCCACGCTCTCCGCGATGCGGCTGCGGTCGGACTCGCGCAGGGTCACTCGGTCCACCACCACGTCCACGTCGTGCTTCTCGAACTTCTCCAGCTTGAGCTTCTCGGCCTCCTCCAGCTCGTAGAGGGTGCCGTCCACCCGCACGCGCGCGAAGCCCTCGCGCCGCAGGTCAGCGAGCAGCTTGCGGTACTCGCCCTTGCGCCCACGCACGACCGGGGCGAGGAGGATCGCGCGCGTGTCCCCGAACTGCGCGAGCAATCGGTCCGTGATCTCGCTCGGCGACTGCTTCTCGATCTTGCGCCCGCAGACCGGGCAGTACGGGGTGCCCACCCGCGCGTACAGCAGGCGCAGATAGTCGTGTATCTCGGTGACGGTGCCGACCGTGCTCCTGGGGTTGTGGCTCGTCGTCTTCTGGTCGATGGAGATGGCGGGCGAGAGCCCCTCGATGGCCTCCACGTCGGGCTTTTCCATCAGGCCGAGGAACTGGCGGGCGTAGGCGCTTAAGCTCTCGACGTAGCGCCGCTGGCCCTCGGCGTAGATCGTGTCGAAGGCGAGCGTGCTCTTGCCGCTGCCCGACACGCCCGTGATCACCACGAACTTGTCGCGCGGCAGCTCGACCGTCACGTTCTTGAGGTTGTGCTCCCGCGCCCCGCGCACCACTAGGTTCTGGTTCTGCAAACTCAGGCTCCTTTGAGGGCGGCGCCGTGTCGGTGGGGCTAAATCCACCTTCCGCTCGCCGCGAGGGGTTCTGTTGACCGCGTAAGGACCGGGGGCCCCTTCGCTCTGAAACAGGCCATTCTAACACCCCGGAAGGGGTGGGCGTGCGGCTGGGAGACGGGAGGGGCGGGCACGACCTTAACCGTGGCCTCCGCCTCTTTCGCGGAGAACCAGGCTGGAGGAGAGAGGCGGCCATGCCGAACCGCCCCAACCGAATGTTCCGACACTACCGGGTGGGCACCTTGATCCGGCCCGCGATGATTCCAGCCTTGACGGCCTCAATGCGCAGGACCTGGGCGGGGGAGATCAGGGCGCGGTTGTACCGGTCCACCGCGTACCCGACGCCACCCTCCCTGAGTCCGAGACGGCGCACGCCCCCCTTGAATTCGCCGTCCCGGACCTCCCGGATCAGGGCATACACGGCGTTGTCCGCCCGCTTCATCATCGAGGTCAGGCCGTGGTTGAGGGTGGCGGGGTTCCGGTCGAAGTCGCCCTGCGGGTTCTGGTTGCGGTCCACGCCGATGAAGAAGAGGGGCCGGGTGTCGTCCGCGCAGGCCCTCTGGTAAGCGGCGCTTTTGGGCACGCGGGCGAAGTTGTTCGACTTGAATCTCGCGCCCGCCGGGAGGTCCGCCGCCCGGAGGCACTGGGTCTGCCGCACGTAGTCGATGACCCCGTTCCCACTCGCCCCCGCCGCCGTGAAGAGGATGTCCGCCCCCCGGGCCCGCAGGGAGGCCGCGACCTCCTTCGCCTTGCCGGGGTTGGTCCAGGCGTCGGGGGTGGTGCCCAGATACTGCGTGACGACGCGCGCTCCCGGGTAGGCCGCCCTCACGCCCGCCGTGTACCCGGCCTCGAAGCGGTGGACCGCCGGCACGTCCATGCCGCCCACGAAGCCCACGACGCCCGTGCTGGTGTTCAGCCCGGCGAGGTACCCCACCAGGTAGCTGCCCTGCTCGTCGGCGAAGGTCAGGCTGGCGACGTTCGGGGCGGGGCTCACGTCGTCCACCAGACCGAAGTGCAACTCCGGGTTCTCCCGGGCGACCTGGGTGACCGAGGCGTTGCTGACCGTGCCCAGCCCGACGGTGAGGTCAAAGCCCTCGCGTGCGAAGGCGCGGATGCCCCCCACGACCTGGCTGGGGTCCCCGGCCTCGAAGTCCTTGACCTGCACGCCCAGAGTTCTGGCGGCCCGCTGGCCCCCCTCGTAGGCGGCCTGGTTGAAGCTTCCGTCGAACTTGCCCCCCGCGTGGAAGGCCATGCCCACCCGCACGGTGTCCTGCGCGAGGGTGAGGGGCGAGGCGGCGAGGGCGGTGGTAACGGCCAGCGTCAGCGTCAGCAATCTTTTCATTCGGTGTCCTCGGTCCGTAGGAAAGTCGGGGGCTCTCGGTCTCGTTCGAGCCTTGGCCGGAGTGTAGGGGAGGCCCGGTCAACGCAAAGATGGAGGGCGCCGGGAGCGTGTGACGGACGAAGAGGCTCGCCCGCCGCCCCACGTCGCAGCGCATCAGCATGGTCATCTGGAGCGCCAGCGAAACATCCCCAGATGTTGGGACCCTGCGCTTTGCCCAGGGTGACAGGCTTTGTGGACCCCGCCCCGGAGCGTTTGACGGAAGAATGGGTCCCCTGACTTGGAAAGGTGCGAAGCAGAGTGCGGCGAAGGGCTCAGCCTGACGGCGTTGCCGGGTCACACGCTCCGGGGCCGCCTGATGAACAGGCGCCGGGAGCGTCTCAAGCCTTCCCCTTCCTGGCGGGGTGTTTCGCCTGGGCCCTGGGCGGGGGAGACGGCCTCCGGCCCCCCAACGAGAGCCACCCCGGCCCGCCCAGCGCCACCGCCGCACAGCCGACGAGCAGCAGCAGGGGCAGTTCCACCCCGCGCGGCGCGAAAAACCCGCCCTCCCGGTGGACGAACCAGATCGCCGCCAGCATCTGGGCCCCCAGGGCCGCCGCGATGGGCCGAGCGCCGAGCCCGAGCACGATGAGCACCCCACCTGCGAGTTCCAGCACGGCGACGAGCGGGGCGGTGAGGAGGGGGAGGGGCACCCCCCAGCCTCCGAACTGTGCGGTGACCGCCTCCAGCCCCGTCCCGAAAATCTTGTCGGCCCCGTGCCAAGCAAAGACCACGCCGACGCCCGCGCGCACCAGGGCGAGCGCGACCTCGGGCTGGCGGTTCATGGGGGGCAGTCTACCCCTCCCCACAAAGCAAGAAGAGAGGCGAGCCGCGTGGGCCCGCCTCCCTGAAGGGGACGTCCGGGTTACTTCGTGGGCACCTTGATCCGGCCCGCGATGATGCCAGCCTTGGCGGCCTCGACGCGGGCGACCTGAGCGCTGGGGATCAGGGCGCGGTTGTACTGGTCGACCGCGTAGCCCACGCCGCCTTCCTTGAGGCCGAATCGGCGCTCACCGCCCCGGAAGCGGTTGTTCTTCACGTCGTTGATCAGCGAGTACACGGCGTTGTCCACCCGCTTGAGCATGGAGGTCAGGCCGTGGTTCATGGTGGCGGGGTTCTTGTCGAAGTCGCCGAGGTAGTTCTGGTTGGAGTCCACGCCGATGAAGAACATCGGGCGGGTGTTGGCCGCGCACGCCTGACGGTAGGAGGCGCTCTTCGCGACATTGGCGAAGTTGTTCGAGGCAAAGCGCACGCCGCTCGGAAGCTGGTTGGCCTTGAGGCACTGGGTCTGCCGCACGTAGTCGATCACGCCGTTGCCGCTCGCCCCCGCCGCCGCGAAGAGGATGTCCGCGCCCCGGGCGCGCATGGAGGCCGCGATCTCCTTGGCCTTGCCGGGGTTGTTCCAGGCTTCCGGCGTGGTGCCGACGTACTGGGCGATCACGCGGGCGCGGGGGTTGGCGGCCTTGACGCCCGCCGTGTACCCGGCCTCGAACTTGTGGATCAGGGGGATGTCCATGCCGCCGACAAAACCCACCACGCCCGTCGAGGAATTCAGCCCCGCGAGGTAGCCCACCAGGTAGCTGCCCTCCTGCTCGGCGAAGACGAGGCTCGCCACGTTCTTCTGCGGGCTCACGTCGTCCACGAGGCCGAAGTACAGGTCGGGGTTCTCCTTGGCGACCTGCGTGATGGAGGCGTTGTTCGCAAAGCCCACGCCGACGGTGAGGTCGAAGCCCTCGTTGGCGAAGGAGCGGATGCCCTGAATCACCTGGCTGGGGTCGCCGGGCTCGAAGTCCTTGAGCTGCACGCCGAGGTTCTTGACGGCGCGCGCCCCGCCCTCGTAGGCACTCTGGTTGAAGGAGCGGTCGAACTTGCCGCCCGCGTCGTAGGCCATGCCCACGCGCAGGGCGCCCTGCGCCTGGCCGAGGGGCGAGGCGGCGAGGGTGGTGGTGAGGGCCAGGGCCAGCGTCAGAAATTTCTTCATTCGGTATCCTCCGAGGAAGGGGATCGGGTGTTCTTGATTTTGCTTGAACCCAGTCCAGAGTATACGGGATGAAGTGGCGTCTCTGAGTTGTAGCTCTCTCAAGATGGGCTGAGACGGGTGAGAGACGACGGCACAATTGCACGCGCTTCTTTCAGCCTCCGCCCCCTCCGCCGCCCCCGCGTCAGGATGGGGGGCGTGCCCGCCCCCGCATCGTCCCCGAGCTGTGTACCTCCGACTTCGCCGCCTCGCTGGACTTCTACACGCGGGTTCCCGGCTTCCGGGTCGTCTATGCCCGCCGCGAGGACCGCTTCGCCTCCCTCGACCTGGACGGGGCGGAGCTGATGCTGGGGCAGACGACCGACCCGGCGCGGACCTTCATCGCCGGGGAGTTGGAACACCCCTTCGGGCGCGGCCTGCACCTCCAGATCGAGGTGGAGGATGTGGAGACGAGGTACGGGCGGATTCTTCAGGAGGAAAGCCGGGTCCTCCTGCCCCTCGAAGACCGCTGGTATCGGCAGGGGGACCGGGAGGCCGGGAACCGTCGGTTCGTGGTGCTGGACCCGGGCGGATACGTCCTGCGGCCCTTCGAGTCCCTGGGCACGCGGCGAGTGGCGGCCTCCCGAGACTGAAGGAAAGCGCACCCGCCCCCATTCGACCCCGGTGCTACGCTTCCCCTCATGGATCAAGCCGTCCCAGACACGTCCGCCGCCGTCCACGCCGATGTCACGGAGGAACAGTACCGCGCCCTGCGCGCCGAGGTCGAGCACCACGCTCGCGCGTACCACGAGCAGGACGCCCCCGAGATTCCCGATGACGTGTACGACCGGATGGTGCGGGAACTGCGGGCGATGGAGGAACTGCACCCCGAGTGGGCCGTCGGCGAGACCCCCACCGGACAGGTCGGCGGGGCGCCCAGCGGGGCCTTCCAGCACGTCAACCACCCCACCCCCATGACCAGCCTCGACAACGTGTTCGACGACGAGGAGTTGAGCGAGTGGCAGGAGAAGCTGGCCCGCGCGCTGAACCTCCCCCCCGACTACGACGGGTTCACCTACACCGGCGAACTCAAGATCGACGGCCTGAGCGTGAACCTCTACTACGTGGACGGCGTGCTCCAGTGGGGCGCCACCCGCGGCAACGGCGTGACGGGCGAGATGGTGACCGAGCAGGTCCTCACCGTGCCGGGCATCCCGCGCACCCTGCCGGGGCTGAAGGGGGAACTGGAGGTGCGCGGCGAGGTCTACCTCTCGCGGGCCGACTTCGCCGCCTACAACGCGCGGGCGGAGGAGCTGGGCACGCCTCTCCTCAAGAATCCCCGCAACGGCGCCGCCGGGGCGCTGCGGCAGAAGGACCCGGAGGTGACCCGCAGCCGCAACCTGGGGGCGCTGTTCTACAGCCTGGGCAAACGGGACGGGGTGCCCGTGCGGTCGCAGTCGGAATTGCTGACCTGGCTCGCCGGGCACGGCTTCCCCACCAGCCGTTACACGGAGACCTTCACCGGGACCCTGGCCGCCGCCGACTACCACCGCCGGATGACCGAGGGGCGCGCGGGCTTCGAGTTCGATGCGGACGGCACCGTCCTGAAGCTCGATTCCCTCAACCTCCAGGACGAGGCGGGCTTCACCAGCCGGGCGCCGCGGTGGGCCATCGCCTACAAATTCCCGGTGGAGGAGGTCGAGACGGTCCTCGAACACATCGTCATCAACGTGGGCCGCACCGGGAAACTCGCGCCGCTGGCGCACCTCTCTCCGCGGCTGATCGAGGGGAGCACCGTCAGCCGCGCGACGTTGCACAACGAGGACTACATCGCAGGCATGGACCTGCGAATCGGGGACACGGTGGTCGTCCGCAAGTCGGGCGGCGTGATCCCCCAGATCATGCGGGTGGTCCTGGAGAGGCGGCCCGAGGGCGCGGTGCCCTTCGAGTTCCCCACCCACTGCCCCGAGTGTGCTCATGAGGCGGTGCGGGCGGAGGGGGACGCGAACACCTACTGCCCCAACCCCGCCTGCCCGGCCCAGCAGTACGAGCGGCTGCGCTACTTCGTGAGCAAGGGGGCAATGGACGTGCGCGGGCTGGGCGACCGCATGATCGAGCAACTCCTCAGCGTGGGCCTGGTGAAGGACGCCGCCGACCTCTACACGCTGAGCGCCGAGCAACTCGCCGAGCTGGAGCGCAGCGGCGAGAAGAAGGCGGCGAACGTTCTCGCCCAACTGGAGGCGAGCAAGACCCGGCCCCTGTGGAGATTGATCAACGCCCTCGGGATTTCTCACGTCGGGGAGCGGGGTGCGCAGACCCTCGCCCGCGAGTTCGGGACGCTCGACGCGTTGCTGGCCGCCACACCCGAGCGGATCGAGGCGATCTCGGGGATGGGCGCCACCCTCGCGGGGAGTGTGACCGCCGCGCTGACCGACGAGAACATGCGGGGGCTCCTGCGCCGCCTGCGTGAGCACGGGGTCAACCCGGTCGAGGAGAGCGTGGAGCGCGGCGCCGCTCTGGCGGGCCTGAACTTCGTGATCACCGGGTCTCTCTCCCGCCCCCGCGAGGAGATCAAGGCCCTGCTGGAGCGCGAGGGCGCCCGCGTGACGGGCAGCGTGACGAAGAAGACCGACTACCTCATCGCCGGGGAGGACGCGGGCAGCAAGCTCGACCGGGCGCGCGAGCTGGAGACGGAGGTGCTGGACGAGGCGGGGCTCGCGGCGCTGCTGGAGGAACGGGGAGTGGTGAGTGGGTAGTGGTCCGTGGTGCTTGCCCCGCTGGGCCACCGGAGTGGCGCACTTGCCAGATGGGGAGGCCGGCATCCACGATCCACCCACCACTGCCCACTGACCACTCACGGCGCAGCCCTCCCCCGCTACACTGTCTCCCGTTGCCGGGCTGCCCCAGAGTCGCGGCCCACCGGAGGCGAGAAGCATGGAAGTGGAGATCAGCAGGAGTGTCCTGACGGACATCGCGCAGACGACCCTCGACGGGATCGAGGGCATCGAGGTCGCGCCCGCGAGCCTCAGGCCCAGCGAGGTCGGGGAGGCCTTACGCCAGCAGGGTGGGGGACCGCGCCGCCCCCGGTCCCTCAGGGTGAGCCGCGACGGGCAGAACGTGACCGTGGACGTGGGATTGAACGTGGAGTACGGGCGCAACCTCGTCGGGGTGGCGCGGCAGGCGCAGCAGGCGGTGGCCGAGAACGTGGAGCTGATGACCGGCCTGAAGGTGCGGGCCGTGAACGTGACGGTGCTGGGCGTGACCCTGCCGAAGGGGAACGCTTGACTCCCCTTCCGCTCCACTCCGGGCCTGCCGGGAATGCGCAGTCATGCCCTGCGTTTCACGAAAGGGGAGCCGGCTCCTGCTCGCTCCGCTCGGGGAAGCAGGCGTCACGCGCCTGCTTCCCGGAGGAAGTATGACCCGCCGCCGCGAGAAAGCCGCCCAGCCCGTCGGCACCCGCCGCGCCGCCCGCGAGTTCGCCTTCCGGGTGCTGTTCGAGGCCGAGCGGGGCAACGTGCCGCTCGACGCCGTGTTCACCCGCGCCGAGGGCGCCATGCGCGAGGGGGACGACACCTTCCCGAAGCTCAACGAGGAGGCCCTCGCTTTTGCGCGGCAGCTCGTGGACGGACTCAGGGACCACCGCGACGACCTCGACGGGACGCTGCACCGCACCATTCGCGGCTGGAGCTTCGAGCAGATGGCCCAGACCGACCTCAACATCCTGCGGCTGGCGACCTTTGAGCTCATGTACACGCCCGAGCCGCACCCGCCCGTCATCGAGAGCGCCGTGCGCATCGCCCGCAAGTTCGGCGGCGAGGACTCGGGCCGCTTCGTGAACGGGGTGCTGGCGGGCCTGAGCCGCGGCCTGAACACTGCCCCGAAGGCCGCGCAGGGGGACGAGGCGGAGGGGCAGGGGTGACGGCCACGACCGCCCGCGTCCTCGCCGGACCCCCCGCCGCGGCGGCGCTGCTCGCCTCCGTCTGCGCCCGCGCCGCCCGGCTGCCCTCCCCGCCGACCCTCGTGATGGTGCGGCTCGGCGACGACCCCGCCAGCGTGAGCTACGTGCGCGGCAAGGACCGCAAGGCGCGCGAGGTGGGGCTCAGGAGCACCGTCCACGCCCTGCCCGAGACGACCCCGCAGGCCGACCTCCTCGCCCTGATCGCCGAGCTGAACGCGGACGAGTCGGTGAACGGCATCCTCGTCCAGCTTCCCCTGCCGCCGCACGTCAACGAGCAGGCCGTCCTCCACGCCATCGACCCGCGCAAGGACGTGGACGGCTTCCACCCGGTCAACGTGGGGGAGCTGTGGGCGGGGCGCGGGGGCCTGACCCCCTGCACGCCCGCCGGGATCATGTTCCTGCTGGAGCACTACGGCATCCCCGTTGCCGGGCAGCGCGCGGTGATCGTGGGCCGCAGCCACATCGTCGGGCGACCGATGGCGGCGCTGCTCCTGAACGCCGACGCGACCGTCACCGTCGCCCACAGTCGCACCCGCGACCTGGGTGCGGTGACGCGGGAGGCCGACCTCCTGATCGCCGCCGTGGGCCGCCCGCACCTGATCACCCCGGAGATGGTGAAGCCGGGGGCGACCGTGATCGACGTGGGCATCAACCGCGTTGTGGACCCTGACGGCAAGGCGCGCCTGACGGGCGACGTCCACCCGGACGTGGCGGGGGTGGCGGGGGCCCTCACACCGGTGCCGGGAGGTGTGGGCCCGATGACGATTGCTCAGCTCCTGGCGAACACGGTGACGGCGGCGTCACGGCAGGCGGCACGCTAGACTCCTTCCCGCGTGTGAACACCTCCTTCGATGACCTCCTCGGGAACCGCTGGCTGTGGACCGCCGTCCTCTCCTCGACGGGCGCGCAGGTCGTCAAAGTTCTCCTGATCCTCCTCGTCGAGCGCCGCTGGCGCCCCATCGCCGCGATGGAAACGGGCGGGATGCCCAGCAGCCACTCCGCGATGGTCGCCGCCCTCTCCACCGGCGTGGCCCTCACCCAGGGCCTCGGCAGCCCCCTGTTCGCCGCGAGTGCCGTCTTCGCCCTGATCGTCATGTACGACGCCACCGGCGTGCGCCACTCCAGCGGCGTGCAGGCCCGGCTGCTCAACGAACTCGTGGAGGAACTGCGCGCCGTCGTCCGCGAGGGCTTTGCGCCGCTGCCGCTGAAGGTGCTCCTCGGGCACACGTACCTGGAGGTACTGGTGGGTACCCTGATCGGGATCGGCGCGGGCTTCGTGGCCTTCCGGGTGCTGTGAGGCGACCCGTGACCCCCGACTCCGAACCCCTGCGGGTCATCATCGGCGCAGGAGAGCAGCGGTGGGAGGGCTGGATTCCCACCCAGCGAGAAGACCTCGACCTCCTCGACCGCTCGACCTGGGAGGCGTGGTTCGGTGAGCGACGGGCCGACGCCCTGCTGTGCGAGCACGTCTGGGAACACCTGACCGAGGACGAGGGCCGCGCCGCCGCCCGGCTGTGCTTCGAGTTCCTGAGGCCCGGCGGCCTCCTGCGCTGCGCCGTCCCCGACGCCAACTTTCCCGACGCGGAATACCAGCGTACCGTGCAGGTGGGCGGTCCCGGCCCGGCGGACCACCCCGCCGCCGACCACAGGATCGTGTACGACCACCGCCGCTTCGCCGACGTGTTCCGGAGCGCGGGCTTCACGGTCGAATTGCTCGAATACTGCGACGACGATGGCCGCTTTCACGCCCAGCCGTGGGACGTGGCGACGGGTCCGATCTACCGCTCGCTGCGCCTCGACCACCGCAACCGGGAGGGACGCCTGGGCTTCGTCTCCCTGATTCTGGACGCGAGGAAGCCGCCGGACGCGCGGTAAAGCCTACGCCACCCCCTTCATCGCCCCGTCGAGAATCAACCCCAGCCGGTCGCGGGTGAAGGGGCGCTTGCCCTCCAGCAATCCGCGCTCGCCCGCGTGCAGGTGCCAGTGTTTGCTGCCGCCCATCAGCCGTAAAGACACGCCCTTCAGGTCCACATGCCGGGGGCTGACCGCCGCGACGAGGAGAGGCTGGCCGCCCGTCGTCAGGGCCACGCTCATGACGGTGGTGGGCAGGTCGTAGGGGCGCTCCATGCGGTAGATGTAGTCGGGGAAGTCGGCGACCTTCTGGAAGGCCAGACCCCGCGCGGCGGCCTCCGCCTCCAGCCAGCCCAGAAGCTCGACCCACTGCGCGTACAGGTGCCCGTCGGATGCGTGTGCCATGTGGAAACGAGTGTAACAAGCGCGGCGGGGGAGGGGTCGGTCATTTCGCCGATGCCTTTCCACGGCCCGGCGTGCTCTCCTCCCCCCATGCGGCGTGTCCTCGTCACCGGAACCACGGGCAGCGGCAAGACGACCCTCGCCCGCGCCCTGGCCGCCCGCCTGGGCCTGCCGCACGGCGAGCAGGACGCCTGGAACCACCTCCCCGGCTGGCAGGAGGCGCCGCCGGAGCAGTTTCGCGCGCAGGTGGACGCCTTGACCGCGCAGCCCGCCTGGGTGATGGACGGCAACTACAGCAAGGCCCGCGACCTGGGCTGGACGCGGGCCGACACGCTGGTGTGGCTGGATTACCCGGCCCCGCTCGTCTTCTGGAGGTTGCTGCGGCGCACCGTGCGGCGGGGCCTGACCCGCGAGGAGCTGTGGAACGGCAACCGCGAGCACCTGGGAGTCAACCTCCTGACCCGGAACGGCATCCTCGCCTGGTTTTTCCGCACCCACTGGAAGCGGCGCCGGGAGATGCCCGGCCTCGTCGCGGGGTATCCGCACCTCCGGGTCGTGCGGCTGCGCTCCCCCCGCGAGGCCGACCGCTGGCTCGCCTCCCTCATCCCTGAAGCAGCATCCGTCCCCCCGCCGCGTTCAGCCTGACCTCGCCGCCCTCAAGCACCTCTCCGCTCAGCCCGTCCCGCCACTCGCCTCCCGGGAGGGTGAGGGTGACCTCGTGCCCCTCCCCGCGGCGGCTGGCAAGCACGACCGCCCGCTCTGCCCGCCCGTCCGCGTGCGTGAACTCGCGCAGGAAGGCCATCGCGTCCGGCTCCGCGTGCAGGAAGCGGAGGTTCCCCTCTTGCAGGACGTGCGTCTCGCGGCGCAGGTGGATGAGGGCCCGGACCCTCGCCCGCAACTCCTGATCCCACCTCGCCTCGTCCCAGGGCATGCTCTCGCGGCACCACGGCATCTGGCCGCGCGTGTGCTGTGAGAGGCCGATCTCCGAGCCGTAGTACGTGCAGGGCACGCCCGCGTACCCCATCAGAAGCGTGAAGGCGGCCAGGAAGCGGGTGCGGTCGTCGTCTACACGTTTGAGAGCCCGCGAGATGTCGTGCGACTCCAGGAGGTTGAACATGCTCAGCGCGACCTGGGGCGGCAGGGCGTGGTAGGCGTCCCAGAGGATGTCGGCGAGTTCTACCCCATCCAGGCGGCTCGGCTCGCCCAGGTGCGTCTCGCCGCTGAGCCACTGCATCACCGGCAGGCCGAAGCCGTGGTAGTTCATCGCCCCGTCCTCGCCCCGCCCGTCGAGCGCGTGCTCGGGGTCGTAGAAGCGTTCGCCGAAGACGTAGGCGTCCGGTCTCTCTTCCCGCGCCGCCGCCTTGAGAGCCCGGTGCAGCGGGAGGTTGTCCTCGTCCGTTCCCCCCGTCCCGATCATGTGCGCCACGTCGAGTCGCCAGCCCGCCGCCCCCTGCCGCAGCCAGTGGCGCACGACGCTCTCCTCGCCGCTGAAGAACTCCTGCACCGCGAATTCGTTGCGGTAGTCGATCTTCGGCAGGGTCGGCACGTCGAAAAAGGCGTGGTAGGACGGCTTGCCCGGCTCGTCCCGCCAGGTGAAAAGGGCCCGCTCGGGGGCGTCCTCCCGCTCCAGCGCCGCCCGGAACAGCCCGTTCTCGTTGCCCATGTGGTTGAACACGCCGTCGAGCACGAGGCGGATGCCCGCCTCACCCGCCGCCGCCGACAGCTCCTCCCACGCCGCGTCCCCTCCCAGGTGCGGGTCCACGTGCCGGTAGTTGCTGATGTCGTAGCGGTGATTCGACGGGCTGACGAAGATCGGGGTGAGCCACAGGGCGTTCACGCCGAGGTCTTGCAGGTACGGAAGGGCCTGCGTGACCCCCTGGAGGTCGCCGCCGTAGTGCGCGTGCACGTCGCCCGACTTCGTGATGGGCGAGCCCCACTCGGCGTGCTCGACGGGCCGCCCGGCGTACAGGTACTCGCCCGTCCGCACGTCGTTCGCGGGGTCGCCGTTGCGGAAGCGGTCGGGGAAGATCTGGTAGAAGACGCTGCGCCACGCCCACTCGGGCGAGACGTGCCCCGCGAGGTACTGGAACCAGTTGCGGAAGCCCCGCCGCGAGTGGTGCAACCCCAGCCCGGTGAGGTTGAGGTGGTCGTCGGGGAAGAGGAGCAGCCAGGCGTAACGGACCCTCGCCTCGTGGACGGGCAGCTCGGCCTCGAACCAGCGGCCTTCTCCGCCCAGCCCCGTCACCTCCCGCGCCGGGAGCAACTCGACCTCACCCACCCGCACGAGCTTGAGTTTGACCTCGGTGACCGGGAGCGTCACCCGGACCCGGATGCGGACCGTCTCGCCGACCTCCGCGCCCAGCCGTTCGGTGTAACCCGGCGTGTGGTCGTGCTGTGCCTCTCCCGCCCAGTTCGTGTTCATCCCTCTGCCCTCCACGGTTCTGTCTCAAGAGCCGCCCGGCACGGTCCCTCCTGTTTCATCCACAGGAGGTCGTGCCGGGCGGGCAAGCGTTGCCTTCGGGTTGTCGCGCTCGGAGCCGGGCCCCGAACCGTGCCGCAAGTCTGAAGGGGAGGGGGCGCCCGGTCAAGGGGGCGGGCGGCGGGCTTCCCGGAAAATCCCCTCCCCGCCTGAAACGTCCCGGCCCCGCGCACGTAGACTGGGGCCATGACCGCCCGCCGCCAGACCGTCACCACCTGGGTGGGGAACGTGCCCGTGGGGAGCGCCCACCCCGTTGTCGTGCAGTCCATGACGAACACCGACACCGCCAACGCCGAGGCCACCGCGATCCAGGTCGCCCAGCTCGCCCGCGCCGGGTCCGAGATCGTCCGCGTGACCGTGAACACCCGCGAGGCCGCTGCCGCCCTTCCCGAGATCGTCGCCCGGCTCCACGAGGTCGGCATCGACGTGCCCATCGTCGGCGACTTCCACTACAACGGCCACATCCTCCTCGCCGAGTTCCCCGAGACCGCCCGTCTCCTCGCCAAGTACCGGATCAACCCCGGCAACGTCGGCGCGGGGCAGCACCACGACGCCAACTTCGCCACGATGATCGAGGTCGCCAAGGCGTTCGGCAAACCCGTCCGCATCGGCGTGAACTGGGGGTCCCTCGATCAACAGGTCCTCGCCCGGTTGATGGACGAGAACGCCCGGCGCGGCAGCCCCAAGAGCGGCACCGACGTGATGATCGACGCGATGGTCGTCTCGGCCCTGGAGTCGGCCCGCTACGCCGAGAAACTCGGCCTCCCGCACGACAAAATCATCATCTCCGTCAAGGTCAGCTCCGCCCCCGAGCTGTGGCAGGTCTACCGCCAGCTCGCGCCGCTGTGCGACTACCCCCTGCACCTCGGCCTGACGGAGGCGGGCATGGGCATGAAGGGCATCGTCGCTTCGAGCGTGGCGCTCGCTCCCCTCCTCGTGGACGGCATCGGCGACACCATCCGTGTTTCGCTGACCCCCGAGCCCGGCGCCCCCCGCAAGCTGGAGGTGGAGGTCGCCCAGCAGATGCTCCAGAGCCTCGGCCTGCGTCAGTTCCTCCCCCAGGTGACCTCCTGCCCGGGCTGCGGGCGCACGACCTCCACCTTCTTTCAGGAACTCGCCCAGAAGATTCAGGACTACATCCGGGACGCGATGCCCGTCTGGAAGGCGAGGTACCCCGGCGTCGAGGAGATGCAGGTGGCCGTGATGGGCTGCATCGTGAACGGCCCCGGCGAGAGCAAGCACGCCAACATCGGCATTTCCCTGCCCGGCACGGGCGAGGACCCGCGCGCGCCGGTATACCAGGACGGCAAGCTGCTGACGACGCTGCGGGGGCCGCGCATCGCCGAGGACTTTCAGGAGTTGCTGGAGCGGTACGTGGAGGAGCGGTACGGTCGGGAGCGGGCGGGCGTCTGAATGGTGCAGGAACGGGCCGGGGTGTGGGTGTTCATGGGCTTGGGGGCTCAGCACCCTGCCGCCGTGTTCACGACGCGGGAACGGGCCGAAGCCTGGGTCCGTGAACACGGCCTGGCAGGCACGCTGACGTGGTACCCGCTCGACATCAGCGTGTACGACTGGGTGGTCGGCGAGGGCAAGTTCAAGCCCAAGCCCGAGCATGAGACGCCGAAGTTCCGGGCACGGTTCTCCTCGGCGTACCAGCCGCATCACCACTACGAGAACGATGACCCCTTTCCATTCGCGGAGAAAGGGTAACGGCTCCTCTTCGTAGAATTCCCCATGCGCCTTGCCCTGATCGCCGACGTTCACGCCAACGTGTACGCGCTGGATGCCGTGCTGGAAGATATTGCCCGCCAGGACGTGGATGCCACGGTGAACCTCGGAGACACCGTGTGGGGCAATGTCGATCCCGCAGGCACGGTGGAGCGGCTGATGGCCTTTCCCGGCGTGCGCGGCAACCACGACGAGGAACAGGACGTTGCGCACCCTGATTTACAGCTCTCCACCACACAGCAGGCATTTCTGGCGGGCTTGCCCCTCACGCTGACCCTTGATGACGTGTTCTGTTGTCACGGGACGCCGACCAGCAATACCACCCACCTGATGCTGACCGTCACGCCGCAGGGGGCGAGACCCGCCACCATCCCGGAGATTCAGGCGCGGCTCGGGAACATCCGTGCGGCTGTGGTTGCCTGCGCGCACACCCACTTACCCCGCGTGGTGCAGCTTCCCGGTGGGCCTCTCGTTGTCAATCCCGGGAGCGTCGGGCTCCCCGCCTACGACGCTGCCCCTGATCCCTACGTCGTGGAAAATTTCAGCCCGCACGCGCGCTACGCCACGCTCACCCAGACGCGCGCGGGCTGGGAGGTTCGTTTCCACGCCGTCCCCTACGACCATGAACGGGCGGCGCGGGAAACCGAAAGGAAGGGCCGCCCTGACCGTGCCCACTGGCTACGAAGTGGGCTGGCAGAATGACCCCATGAACGTCTGGGGCATCGGCAGTTTCGAGAACGAAGTGGGCGCGGCCTTCGCGGAGGAAGTGGTGCAGGACGGCGCCGTCGCCCTCGCCGAGGCGTTCGACGTGGCCCTCGACCCCGACGCCGACTTTCTGGCCGCCGAGGAGGGCCACCGCGCCCTCGCCGCCGCTGAGGTGCTGGCCGCCGGGCTGACGGGCGACACTGAGCGCGTTACGGACGCCGGTCTGCGGGCGTGGCTCTCGGGCGCCCACCCCGCCGACCTCGAACCCCTGCGCGACCTGGGCCGCGCCGCCGTCGAGCGTGTGCTCGGCCCGGACAGCGAACTCCCCGACCTGTGGGCCGACGAGGAGGACGCGGCGGTGTGGCGGGCGGATGTGGGGCGGCTGCTCGTGGCGTTGAGGTAGGGGAGTCTTTGCGCGGCGACGATGCGAGTGTTCTGGACCCCCTCGTAATGCAGCGTTACGGCCCGGTTCGGCTGGCCCCGGCTGAAGTTGCGGCTCACTTGAGCAAGTTGGCGAGAAGGCAGGATTGGACCCTGGAAAGGGTGGAGCCGTCCAGTCTGCAAAGTTTCGAGAGCACGCGATGGTATGACCAGTACGGCAACCCCCTCGGTATCACCTTGAGTCGCGGCAGTGTGGTGGCCGTGGTCCCCGAAGGGGATGAGGGAGCGTTTGGGGAACCGCGCACCTATCAATCGGACGGCCCCCTGTTCGCCGCCCTGAGCGCGGACGGCCTCCTGATCCTGCCAGAGCCGGAGTGGCTCGCCTCCCCCCTGACCGCCGGGGAACTGGAAGCCCTCCTGGCGTCCAGGCAGGGCAACGGGTGGGAAGCCTACAGCGTGCGTCACTGGAAACCGGCCTCACGGGGCGCCGCCCTTTTCAACTTCTGGGATTGACCGCCCTCACCCGTCCAGCCGCACCTCCGCCACCTTCGCCAGCATCCGGAAGGTCTGGAAGAGATGCAGGGCATCCGGGCTCTCCCACGCGACGGTCACGCCGTCCACCCGCTCCACGCCCGGCACCCGCTCGCACTGGTCGGCGCGGGCCTGGTGGTTGAAGGCGAGTTCGGCGCGGGCGGGCCAGGAGGTCGTGTACGGTCTGGCCTCATGTGCGGCGCGGACGGCCTTCTCCGCTCCCTCCCGAATCCGGCGCCGGGCCTCGGCAGGGTGCAGGTGAACGGCGGCGAAGCTGCTCAGCCCCTCCTTGACCGCCACGCGCACGACCTCCTCACCCAGTTCGTCCCCGATCTCGGCCATCGCCACGTCGTCCCCCGCGGCGAAGACCACCGGAACGCCGTAATGCCCGGCGACGAGCGCGTTCAGGCCGTACTCGCCCGTGTCGCGCCCATTCACCCGCACGTTGCGGATAAAGCCGTTCCAGGTGTGGGCCAGCGGCCCCCGAACGCTGCCCGCCCGCGCGTGGTAGCCGACGAAGAGCAGCGCGCCCACCCCCGGTTCCTGCACCCCCTGCACCATGCTGAGCGGCTTATCGCTTCCGCTGGTGTAGCGCACCCCCTCGGGGAGGAGGTCGGGAAGCAGGTTGCGCATACCGTCGTGCGAGTCGTTGACAAGTATTCCGGTCGCGCCGCCCGCCAGGGCCCCCTGCGCTGCGGCGGCGGCCTCGCGCGTCATGCGTTCGCGCGCCGCCTGGTACTCGGTGCCGCTCACCAGCCCGCCGAACTCGGGGGGGCTGACCTGCACCCAGCTTGACACCCCGCACACGCCCTCCATGTCCACGCTGATCACGACGTTCACACCCGGGAGCGTAACAAAGTCAGCCCCCTCGGCGCCCCTCGGGAAGTACCCAACCACCTGCACGGTCTACCCTTCCGTCGTCGCGCGGTCCACGGTGAGCAGGCCACGCCGCCCCGTCGCGGACCGTAGCGCCCGAAATAGCGTGGACGGCGCCGGGCAGGACAGTGACCCGGGTATTCGGCGGCAACCGCTCCAGGCCGCCCCGCTCGGCGAGGAGGGAACGGACCGGCAGCGTGCCTGCCTCCCTTCCACGGGCCGAATACCGATGAACGGCCCCGGGTCGCGGTCCAGCCGGACTTCCGACCGCGCCCCCGGATACGCGGCACGAGGAGCAGCGCGGCGAAGAGCAGGCGTCCGCGGGAGAGGAATCGGCGCGGTCTGGTCATGGTGACAGCGTAGGGGACAAAGGAAACGCCGCCCCCGTCTGGAAGCGGCGCCTGGAGAGAGGAGACTTAGCGGAGGTTGTTGTCGACGGGGAGGGCGGCGATGGCGCGGTGGGTGGCGGCGCCACGGGCACCGAGCAGCGAGAACAGCAGGGTCAACCCCGAGGCGAGCAGCCAGCCCAGCCCGGTGTTGCGGGC